>JAURZP010000059.1 GCA_030653335.1 Methanoregula sp.
GTATTTGTCGCACTCGTAGCAGTCGGGTTAGTTGCACGACAGATCCTGAAATAAACCGACAACGCCGGTAGGATCATATTTCCTTTTTCTTACCTTCCCTGCATCCCCGGCCCGGTACGATCACAACCTTATCATAGATCCACCCCGAACCAAGATGCATACAAAACGGTGTGCTATGGTTCGTGTCGGTGTCCATGTTTCAATCGCAGGCTCGCTCGATCTCGCGGTGGATCGCGCAAAGGATGCAGGCTGCGATGTCTTCCAGCAGTTCTCAAAAAATCCCCGGGGCTGGGCATACAAGCCACTATCGGATGAGGATTGTGATAACTACCGGGCAAAGATCAAGGCAACCGGCATCATCCCCGTTGATCACATGCCCTACCTGCCGAACCTTGCCTCGCCCAAACCGGAGATCTATGAAAAATCCGTACCGGCACTTGCAGCAGAACTTGACCGGTGCGGTAAGTTGGGCATACCCTACCTTGTGACGCATCTCGGCCACCATCTCGGTGATGGGATTGCCGGCGGGCGGGCGCGGGTCATCCGGGCGATCAACACCGCTATTGACGGATCAGATAATTCCGTGATGCTGCTCCTTGAGAACACTGCGGGCGAGAAGAACAGCGTTGGCAGCAGTTTCGAGCACATACGGGGAATCATGGACGGGCTTGATGCACCAGAGCGCATCGGTATCTGCTTTGACACCTGCCATGCATTTGCGGCAGGGTACGAACTGAGGACTGAGGAGGGTATTGCAGACACTCTCGCACAGTTCGATGAACAGGTAGGAATCAGGAACTTAAAAGTCGTGCACTTAAACGATACGAAAGCCGATAAGGGAAGCGGGCTTGACCGGCATGAGCATATCGGTATGGGTTTTATCGGAGAGGACGGGTTCCGGCGCATACTCCATCATCCGGTTTTTAAGGATCTGCCACTGGTCTGCGAGACTCCGGTTGATGAACGCAGGGACGACCGTGGGAATATTGCCAGAGTAAGGGAGCTGGCCGGTTAAACCCCGATACCATTTCTTTGTCCGGCAATCCTGCTCGTGCAATCATGGCCCGGATATTCTTCCATAAGTGCTGGACGTTTCAGAGTGCCCTTATTATCACCTAAATACAATATATCCGGCAGTGAAGGCAACATTTGATGGCACTGCGGTGCGTGTAGGAAAGGACGGGCGTGTGCTCTATGAGCAGAGTGGGTACGGGCGCCTGGAAAAGGATGGCGTGAAACTTGCTCCACAGGAGGCGCTCTATCTTCTCCACCGCCAGAAGATCACATTAGAAGGTTATACGTTCGATACCCTGTTTTCAGAGTTTGCCAGCGAACGCAATTTCCTGCGGAGTTTTTTAGTGTACCGCGATCTCCGTGAACGGGGGTATGTGGTGCAGACCGGCCCGCACGATTTCAGGGTGTTCCGGCGCGGTGAGAAACCCGGAACCGGCGAATCCCTCTATTTAGTCCGTGTGCTCTCGGAACGTGATCCCATCCGGTTTACCAAACTGATCGAAGAGGTGGTCGCCTCTCGCAATATGCGCAAACAGTACGTGCTTGCGGTTGTCGATGACGAAGAGGAACTCACTTATTACGAGATCAAGCTGCAGGTACTGGCAGATGCCAGCACACCCTTAACACCCCTTTCGAAACACGAAGCCGTCCTTATTGGGAAATCAGCGATGGTTAAGATAACTCCCCCGTCAGACCTCGAGGTATCGGGTTTTGGCAAACGCCTTGACGATGAACGGCTCATGCTTTCTTCGGTTGAACTGCTCTATCTCATGGGAAAAGGTATAGTTGAGCTTTTGAAAGGGAATGTTCAGGTCAGCACCCGGGAATTTTTTGAACTGGTCCGTGAGAACGATTCGGAACTGGCAGAGAAGGACAAGGTGTACACAGAACTCCGTTCGCACGATTATACTCCCCGGACCGGCTACAAGTTCGGCCACCACTTCCGGGTCTACTGCGGCAAGAACGTGCATTCCGACCTGCTGGTACATGCGGTGGAACAGGATGCCGCGCTCCCCATGAGCGCAATTTCGCGTTCGGTCCGGATGGCGCACAGTGTCAAAAAGAAGATGTTGTTTGGCGCTGTACATACTAACGGAATCCAATTCGTGGAATTTGCACGAATCAAACTGTGAGCACCTTTCATGCAAGAAACGCAGATCAATCCCTGGTCAAGTACACCGTCGCTCGATATTGAGAAGACATTTGCCGATTTTGGTATCGAGCCCATCGCCCCCATACTTTCCGAGCTACCCTCCGTCCCGTATTTTATGCGGCGGAACATTGTTGTCGGGCACCGGGACTACCTCCCGATAGCGAGTGCGATCCGCAACCGCACGCCGTTTCATATACTCACCGGGTTCATGCCGAGCGGCCACCCGCATCTTGGTCACCTGATGGTGATGAAGGAAGTGGTCTGGCACGTAGAGCAGGGCGGTAATGGCTACATCACCATTGCAGACAGGGAGGCGCACGCGGTCAGGGGACTTTCATGGGAGAAGTGCAACGAGTTCGGGAAAGAGTATCTCGCCTGCCTGTACGCTCTCGGGTTTGAGGGCACCACGTATTTCCAGAGCAGAAACGACCGGCTCAAGGATCTTGCGTTTGAGGCAGCAACGAAGGTGAACTTCTCGGAACTCGCCGCGATTTACGGATTCGGTGCCGACACCGTTCTTGCCCACGCAGACAGCGTGATTACGCAGGTGGCAGACATCCTGTATCCCCAGATTGACCGTGAACCAGCACCTACGCTTGTGCCAGTCGGTGTCGATCAGGATCCGCATATCCGGCTCACCCGCGGGATTGCGCACAAGATGCGGATGTTCACCGTAGAGGAGCGCGATGGTTACATCAGTGTCCGGTCCAAGAACGCGCCGGAAGCAGCGCTCGATGCGGTGAAACAGGCATTCCCGCACGCGAAAAAATATGAAGGCCACGTGGATATCAAAGGTGCGCAGTGCGCTGACGTGAGTGCGAAAGTCCGTGAGATTGAACGGGCGCACGGCGGTTTTGCGTTTTACTCGCCATCCTCCACCTATCACATCTTCATGCCGGGGCTCACGGGCGGCAAGATGTCGAGCAGTATCCCTGAGAGCATCATCTCGTTCTATGAGCCCGAAGCGGTTGTGAGAAAGAAAGTGATGAGCGGGATCACTGGCGGGAGGGCGACCCTGGAAGAGCAGAAGCGGCTCGGTGGCGAACCGGATAAGTGCTCGCTCTACCTGCTCAATCTCTTCCACATGGTAACCGATGATACGGAACTGGCAGAGATCCACAGGAAATGCACGGCAGGCGAGATCACCTGCGGGCAGTGCAAGAAGGAGACTGCCGAGCGGGTTGTTGCGTTCCTTTACGACTTTAAGGAAAAGATGGACGCAGCTTCAGACAGGATTGAGGTGTGAGATGGCAGAACTGACGCAGAACGAGAAACGGTTGCTTGCAATACTTGAAAAGGAGAAGAAGGCAGATGCCCCGCACCTTGCAGGTCTGCTGGATGCAACGCCGGAAGCCGTGGTGCAGTGGGCGCACCTTGCCGGGGACAAGGGGTTTGCCACGGTTGAACGGGTGGTAGTAAAGGAGTATATATACACAGATGAGGGGAAGGCATATGCTCAGAACGGTCTACCCGAAACGCAGCTCCTCCGCTTTATCCTGCCGGGAACTACGCTTGCCGATCTCCAGAAGCACGAGGCATTTAAGATAGGTTTTGGCCAACTGAGAAAGAAAGGGCTCGTGAAAGTCGAGGGGACCTCTGTTACAAAAACTGCAGGTGCGTCTACTGATGCAGATGAAGCCGCCATCAGGAATCCGTCCGGTGCAGATCCGAAAACAAAAGATCTTATCAAGCGCGGTATTTTACAGGAATCAGAGACCGTCAGGTACGCAATTGCCATTACTACTGCCGGGCTTTCGCTCGTCAAAAAAGGTCTCGACCTCCGCGGGGAGAGCGGCACTCTCACCCGTGACCAGATCATTTCAGGTGAATGGAAAACCGCAAACCTCCGCAAGTACGATGTGACCAAGCTCCCGAAGAAAGCCTGGCCCGGCAAGATTCACCCGTACCAGCGGATCATCGCAGAGATGCGTGAGATCCTGTTAGAGATGGGATTTACTGAACTCTACGGTGGCATTGTTCAGCAGTCCTACTGGAACTTCGACGCGCTTTTCCAGCCGCAGGACCACCCGGCCCGCGAGATGCAGGACACGTTCTATCTCAGAGAGACCCTCCCGCTCCCACCGGGGTACGAGAAAGTGAAAGCGATGCACGAGTGCGGCGGCGAGACCTCCTCTACCGGCTGGGGCGGAATCTGGAAGGAAGAAAAAGCCGAGCAGTGCGTGCTCCGGACCCACACCACGAGTGTCTCTATCCAGTACCTCGCCCGTAACCCGAACCCCCCCGTCAAGGCCTTCTGCATAGGCAGGGTCTACCGGCGCGAAACGATCGACACCACTCACCTTGCCGAGTTCGAACAGCTCGAAGGGATTGTGATGGACGAGGGTGTTACATTCGGGAACCTGCTCGGGATCCTTCGCGAGTTCTACCACCGTATGGGCTTTGAGGGCGTGCGGTTCAAACCCTCGTACTACCCGTACACGGAGCCGAGCCTCGACGCTGAAGTATATGTCGAGGGCATCGGCTGGATCGAGATGGGCGGTGCCGGCATCTTCCGCGAGGAAGTCACTGCCCCGCTCGGGATCAATTATCCTGTCCTTGCATGGGGTCTTGGCGTGAGCCGGATTGCGATGCTCCGCCTTGGTCTTAAGGATCTCCGCTACCTGCATAAGAGTGACGTGGCGTTCCTCCGCGAAACACCAGCCCTGCGCCACACAAAGGGAGGTATCTGAAATGGCAGTCATCACACTCCCCTACAAATATCTTGAGCGGCTCACCCGCACCGACAAAAAGACGATCCTCGACAAGGTCGCCTTCATCGGCTCGGATGTGGAGCGGATCGAAGAAGATCATGCAGACGTGGAGTTCTTCCCGGATCGCCCAGACCTCTTCTCACCGGAAGGCGTAGCGCGGGCCATGCGGGGCTACCTCGGTATCGAGACCGGGCTTTCTGTGTACCCGGTAAAGCCATCGGGTATTTCGTTCACTGTCGATCCTGCACTCGCAAATATCCGCCCTGTGCTCGGAGCCGCGGTCATTCGCGGGGTCTCGTTCGATGACGAGTCAATCCAGAGCATCATGTCCCTGCAGGAATCGCTCCACTGGGCAGTTGGCAGGGGCAGGAGCAAAGTAGCGATCGGCATCCATGACCTCGACACGGTCAAACCCCCGTTCCACTACATTGCCTCGACTAAAAGCCGGAAGTTCATCCCGCTCGACTATACCGAGTCGATGACCATGGACGAGATGCTACTGAAACACCCAAAGGGCAGGGACTATGCAAAGATCGTAAAAGACTTCCCGCTCTTCCCGTTGATCGTGGACAAGGACGACCATGTCCTTTCGTTTCCCCCGATCATCAATGGTGAGCGGACACGGGTGACTCTCGATACGAAGAATATCCTCCTCGATACGACCGGCACCGACAAGCGGGCGGTCGGCGTTGCGGTCAATATTATCTGCACTGCGATGGCAGAGGCAGGCGCGACTATTGAGAGCGTTGAGATCGGTGGCGTGCAGACCCCGACCCTTGCTCCCGTTGAGCGGACCGTGAGCGTGCAGGAGTGCTCCCGGCTCCTGGGGATTGAGCTGACCGCAGTCACGATGGCAGGGCTTCTCCGGAAGATGCGGTTCGGTGCTGAACCAGCAGGCGCAGATAAGTTAAACGTGCAGGTGCCCTGCTACAGGGCCGACATCATGCACGACTGGGATCTCTTTGAGGACGTCGCGATTGCATACGGCTACGACCGTATCATTGCTGCCCCACCAGCAACATTCACTGTGGGAAAACCCCACCCGGTGCAGGTCAACGCAGCCCTTGCCCGCGAAGCCTTCTGTGGTCTCGGCTACCTTGAAGTGATGCCGTTTACGCTGACAAATGAGGATGTGCTCTACAAAAAGATGCAGCGCGATGAGAAGAACGGCGTCCTCCATGTCATGCACCCGATCAGCATCGAGAATACGGTGGTCAGGACCGAGCTCCTTCCCCTGCTCCTCGAATTTTTAACCCTGAACCGGCACCGGGAACTCCCGCAGCGCCTTTTCACGGTCGGCGACGTCGTGGATTCCTGCCTCACGTACCAGCAGGCAGCCGGTGTCAGTACGCATCCGGACGCGGACTTCTCGGAGGCCTACGCCTCGGCTGATGCGATGCTCCATGAGCTCTCCATTGACTATACCGTGAAGGAATCGGCTGACGCGGCATTTATCGATGGGCGCCGTGGCGATATCATCGTGGCCGGAAAAAAGATTGGAGTCTTTGGCGAGATCCATCCCGCTGTGTTAAACGCGTTTGAACTCGAGCACTCCGTTGCTGCGTTCGAGTTCGATCTCAGAGCCGTACCGGGATATCCCGTGCTCTGAGATACTCTTTTACATCTTTTACTGTGAATTCACCGTAGTGAAAGACGCTTGCCGCAAGGCAGGCATCGGCTTTTCCTTTGGTAAAACCGTCATAGAAATGTTCAAGAGTGCCGACACCGCCGCTTGCGATCACCGGAATGCCGGCTGCATCGGAAATAGCAGAGGTAATCGCGATATCAAACCCGTTCTTCGTACCATCGGTCTCCATGCTCGTTAACAGGATCTCTCCCGCCCCTCGCTCCTCAGCCTCTGTTGCCCACGCAACGGCATCGATGCCAGTCGGTTTGCTGCCCCCATAGATCACCACTTCGTACCAGCATTTTGTGCCGTCTTCGAGATACACGGGGATTGCCTTTTCGTTCGGGGTGAAATTCCGGCGCACATCCATGGCGACCACGATACACTGCGTGCCAAAGGATTCTGCACCCTTCGTGATCAGGGTGGGATCGTGTACGGCGCTCGTGTTCATGCTCACCTTATCGGCGCCGGCTCTGAGGATCTGCTGGATATCTTCTAAGGAACGGATACCGCCTCCGACCGTCAGCGGGAGGAAGAGCTGGTCTGCTGCCCGTTTGATCAGTTCGATGATGATGCCCCGTTTTTCCTTAGACGCGGTGATATCTAAGAATACCACTTCATCTGCGCCCTGCTCATTATACCGCTCGGAAAGCTCTACCGGGTCGCCGGCATCTCTCAGTCCGAGAAAATTCGTCCCCTTGACCACTCTTCCGTCCTTGAGATCGAGGCAGGGAATGATCCGCCGTGTGAGCACCATTGGATACACCTTTGTTGGCGGATACTCATCTACGTTTCCACTCCGTTTGCCGCTCACGGAGTTTTTATGTAACTTGCCGTGCCTATTCATAGGGTAGTCATTATCCGGGTGGGCCGAATACGGCCTTCCCAAACGAGGATGTTCATGAGCTCAGGAAAGCTGAAGATCGAATGGGCAGCGCAGTACATGCCGGTGCTTGCTGCCATCAAAAAACAGTTTGTCAAGGAAAAACCGTTCGCAGGCATGACCATTGGCATGGCACTCCATGTCGAGGCCAAGACTGCAAACCTCGTCTCAACGCTCGCAGCGGGCGGGGCTGTCGTGCATATCACCGGCTGCAACCCGCTCTCAACGCAGGATGATGTGGCTGAGGCATTGAACTCGGTTAAAAATGTTCACTGTTACGCAAAGCGCGCCTGCTCTGTCGAAGAATACTATGCAGCCATCGATCTGGTGCTGGATGCAAAACCGGTCATCACCATTGACGATGGTATGGACCTGATCCACTACATCCACACCAAGCGCAGAAATCTTTTAAAAACCATCATCGGCGGTTGCGAGGAGACAACCACAGGTATCCACCGCCTTCGGGCCATGGCAGCAGAGGGAAAACTCGAGTTTCCGGTTGTTGCGGTGAACGATACACCCATGAAGCGGTTCTTTGACAATGTGCATGGGACCGGAGAGAGTGCGCTCACTTCGATCATGATCACGACCAACTCCCTGATTGCCGGCAAGTATGTTGTCGTAGCCGGTTACGGGTACTGTGGCCGTGGTCTGGCAAAGAAAGCGCACGGGCTTGGAGCCAAGGTTATTGTCACCGAGATCGATTCCCGCAGGGCGCTTGAGGCGCACATGGACGGGTATATGGTCATGACAATGGACGAGGCAGCAGCACTCGGGGACATCTTCATCACCACAACCGGTAACGTGGCGGTGATCAACCAGCGGCACTTCAAGAAACTCAAAGAGGGCGCGATCCTCTCCAATGCCGGTCATTTCAATGTCGAGATCGATATCGAATGGCTCCACAAGAACGCGGACAAGGTTATCCAGCGCGAAGGTATAGAGACGTTCATGCTCAAAGGAAAAGCAGTCCATGTGCTTGCCGAGGGCAGGCTTGTCAACCTTGCAACACCAAAAGGCATGGGCCACCCGATCGAGGTCATGGACTTAAGTTTCGCTCTTCAGGCGCTCTGCACCCAGTACAT
>JAURZP010000073.1 GCA_030653335.1 Methanoregula sp.
GTATTCCATACGCCGGTTTCTGCGGAACCGGGAAAGGTCCCCTCTAACTGACGAGCTCGGACATGATTATATGTGACGCTCATATTCTTTATCATTCAAGCTCACCTCGGGGGATTCCATTAAGTTGCTATTGATCGTTCAAGAAAAAAGAGTGTTGTGGTTGGGCTTAAATTTGTAAAACCCGGTTTCACATACTATTATCATCACAAAATCCAAAAAGATCATACCTGATTATGAAAACCCTCATTGAAGTCCATAAGGAAGGAAAATATTTCGTGGCTGTAGATCTCCTCACGAATGTTGCCGACCAGGGCTTGTCAGAAGAGGTGGCTGTGCAAAACCTCAAGAAAGGACTTGAGGAGCATTACCAGCTCCTGATCGAACTGACTCCCCGCAACTATAAGCTGAGCTACCTGGACATCGAAGTGGATAATCTTGTCAAAAATTCCTCTGCTGTCAGCTCTTGAAATAATTAAAATTCTCGCCGTTTTTGATTTTAAACCGGTACGCCAGACAGGTAGCCATATCCATCTCCTGCATCCGGAAACCCGGCGACTCGTCACGGTCCCCAACCATCCTGAGATTGCCACAGGTACATTGCTCTCGATTCTAAAGCAGGCTAATATCGAGAAGGAAGAATTCCTAAAGCATGTGAAGTGACCGGAAGGGTTCAGCCGGGAAATCTCCCATCCCAACTCCCAAATCCGCCCCTTTCTTGTGCCGTATTTGTCCCGAATTCCCCATTTTCACACCGTTTTTCGCAACCGTTAAAAGAATACGGCGGGAAATACTGTTTTGGTTCAAAATGAACCAGGAGCTACCACAACTATGGCAGATTTCGTACAGAGTTCAGAAACCAAAAGCGCGATTCGCGAACTCGCGGATCCGATTGCAGACGTTACAACGTTCAACTCGATCGTTCAGGGGGTCATCACCGACAACCCGTTTGCGTGTGTATCGTATATGACCGCCGGAGTAACCCATGACCCGGTCGAAAAGACCCGGGAAAGCTACACGGTGAAGCTCGTCTACCAGGACGCCGAAGCAAAAACCGTCGGCACCCTGTCGGACAAGTACAGCACCATTGCCGGTTTCAATGCAGGCGCAACCGCACTGCTCGCCAGTGTCCCCGTCGCCA
>JAURZP010000077.1 GCA_030653335.1 Methanoregula sp.
CCCCCTCACCCCCCCCCTCAACGGACCCGCGTACATTTCAACAAATATACAACATCACAAAACACCCATTTCCTCATGAGAGTCATCCGGGCGCCGAGCATCGGGCATGCACACGAACAGGTCATCAAAATGATCCTGGAAAAAGGCTGGACCCTCCGGACAGAAGATGACGAAGCAACCGTCGAGTTCGAAGAGATCGCCATGCAGGTGGATACCCCGCTTGCCGAACCCATGACAAGCCCGCACTCAAAGTTCCAGCAACGGTTCGTTGAACAGTACGCCCGCGATCTGATCCACGGTTCGCACGCAAACTTCGAGTACGATTACCATGGCCGGCTCTTTGACTGGGGCGAACGACTCATCACTGATGGACTGCCCGTTCATGTCGACCAGATTGCTTACATTGTAAACAAACTCCGCACACAGCCAGAGACACGCCGGGCAGTAGCCATCACATGGAACCCCGTCATTGATGAGAAACTCGATGACTGCCCCTGCCTCCAGCTCGTCCAGTGCATAGTGCGGGACAACAAGCTCCATATGCGGGTGGTCTTCCGCTCCAACGACATGCTCACCGCTGCCGGTGCCAACATGTATGCACTTGTGCAGCTCCAGAAACATATCGCCGATCAACTCGGCATCACCTGCGGGACATACACCCACATCTCGCTCGTCCCTCACATATACTATCTACGGGATATGCACGACATTGAACCCTTCTGCAAAAAAGGACAGTTCATCCAGCCGGTAAAAGAAGTCTGCCGCGCCTGCAAAGGATGCGGGCGGGCACAGAGCGTATGAACAGACACTGGCATTCCGTCACTTTAATTAGGCAACAGCGGCAAAAAGTATGAGGCATATAGCCCGGTAGTGTAGCGGTCAATCATGGTGGCCTCTGGAGCCGCCGACAGCAGTTCGAATCTGCTCCGGGCTACTTCTTTTCGTGTTCGATCTTTTACCCATAGGATACTGTTCAGCACGGCATTTCGTCGAAATTCTGCCCGCTCGCGTACCAGAAATGTTCATGCAATGAGCGCAGGAAGAATACAACAGATGAAGATGGCACCAAAGGTTCCAGATCCCCCGATGCTCACATCCGTCACATCAAGTGCTTTTATCCGGTGAAGCTGGGCAAGGTTTCCCCCCAGCAATATTCCGATAGTTCCGCTCACAAATGCAAGAACCGTTGCCTGAACACCAGCGCCACCAAAAAGCAGCAACCCTATGAGAAGCGCTGTCAGGGCCGGAATGATCAGGGGCACCCGCAGTCCCACACCCGGCACCGGACGAGTCGAGACAAAGGTGACGAGTGCAACGAGTGCAATGCCTGTTCCAACCGGAACCAAAAGAGAGGTACCGGTGATAAGCACCGCCTGATACAGCAGGTACAGCGAGATACAGACAGGCAGGATCGCTCCCCCCAGATTGATCGAGATAACAGTGTCCCAGACAGGGGCCGGACTCCACGGGGTATCTGCACTGTACATCGAGGTTGTGTCCGGTGAGACACGAACCATGTCGCGCCTGATTGTGTACACCGGGATGTTGACATAACTCCCAAAGAGCATCAGCAGGACAACAGCAATTGCCATAATCCAGGAAAATCCCAGCTTGGTAAATGCAGCCCCGATCACCCCAAGGAAGAGCAGCGGGATAAGAAAGATCACTATCCCGACAATCAGGAGGATTACGAGCACAGATAAACCACCGAGAGATACAAAACGAATACCGCCAGCCATGACTACCTCACACTCCCGGTTTTGCGCAGACAATTGCTGCATGATCCTGGTGGTAGGGTAAAAGCCACAAACTCTCCTGAATCACAAATCCTGCTGATACAAGTGCTTCCATGGTCTCTTCAAAGACCACAACGGGTTCCTTTCTCACATCCACGCTACGGGTCTTTAACATCAGGATCATCTTTCCATCAGGTTTTAAAAACGCAGAGTTTCGTATTGCAATCATTGCCTGATCCGGTTGGGCTACATCCTGGTACACGAGATCCACAGTTTCAACCAGCGGTGCATACTGTTCCGGGCGGGTGGCATCTGCCATGATCGGCACGATATTTTTGCGGCGACGGGCTACTTCCAGGAGATCCTGCATCGGGCGGGGGGCAAACTCAACGGCATACACCACATCCACATAATCGGCCACATGCGAGACCGTAGTCCCGTTTGCTGCGCCAAGATAGAGCACACGGGTATCCGAAGTGAGCTCAACGCCCGTTCCATCATGATAGAGCGCTGCCAGTTTGCTGCGGAACGGATCCCAGACCCGCGCATTGCCAAGCATCCGTTCATTATACACACCACCCTCACCCTGCGATACCAGCACGTCACCGATCCAGATCATGGTTCATTCCCCCTACCGATCACTTTTCCGGTCACTTTCCCTGTAACACTGCCAGTCAGATCGATGCGTGCCTGTGCAGATTCGAGAAATACCGGATCTGCCACACCACGGTAGTGGTCGATCCGTGCAGCAATCGCCAGTTTTCCCGCAAGCACGCGGGCAACCTTACCGCGACATTCCCGTGGCGCATTGTGCACCCGCCGGTGCTGGAAGATGATCCCGTGCTTTGGAGACGGTGACTTTGTCCGGAGATGGGCAAACAGGGCAGTCCGCGCACCGAGCACCTGGATGGCACTGGCAGGCAGCCGTGAAAGATCTGACAGCCCCCCCGCGTGCGACATGAGCCGCGCGGCCACAAGTCCACCAATAAGCGCGCTGGTGTTTGGCATCACATCATTGGCCCGTCCCGATACTGCCTTTGCAAGTTCTGTTCTTGTGGCAGAAAGGCGCTCGATCTCTCCTGCTACAAAGGAGAGCGCACCACGCGATTTATCACGGATATTTTTCACCAGAATATGTGCTGGTGTCTTTCTATATTTTCGGGTAAATGTCGGGTGCCGGAGCTGGTACCACTCCACTGCACGTTCGGTTAACAGGTTGATGACAGTATCCATCTCATCAAGCGTTCTTACCATCTGGAGCAGTTCGGCATCCTTACCGGAATATTGCTCCCGTATATCGCGCTCTGCTGCCGCAAAACAGACTTCACGGAGCTTTTTGATATAATCCTCACGGTCACGGCACGCGCCACACGCCACTGCCAGTTCCCAGTCCGGGGGGACATAAGTATCCATGCGGGTAATCGATCGGGCACGATCAAATTTTGCCAGCGCATCGCCACCAGCTGGCGTACACTGCCCATCCTCCACATCCCCGAACCAGTAGGATCGCATATTAGAAAGATAAGGGGTGTGAGCCCGTATAAAACCAGATCACACCGGGGATCCGGGGGCAGAGGTGGGAGAGATTATGCGCCTCAAACAAACGCAATACCAAACGAATAGAGGATCACCGGAATCATGACAGCCCCCATACAGTACATCCTCGGCACGTTCACCAGATGCGGCACAAGCCCGAGCACAATTGCAAACAGCAGGATCAGTGCGCCGAAAGGACCGGTGAAAATGAGACACAGTATGACAATGAACACAATCACCGCACGGTTCAGCAACCGTACATTAATCCCATTGAGCCAAGAGGCGGATCGGGAGAGCCATACGGTAATGACATACGCAGCACAGGCAGCAAGCACACCGATCACGGTGAGCTCGCTCATCGAAGGCATGGGAAGTTCCGAGAGCGCGACCATCACGCCGTTTCGCATCCGTGATAACGCAAAGAGCGCAGCAAGCCCGATAAATGCATTGGCCGTGTTTGCTGCATTCGTAGCAAGGATATACGCGCGGCGATCCTTCTCGTAGCCGATCACTGACGCGAGCACACCGTTTGCCGATGCAGTGGAAAGGCCGGGAAGCCACCCGACTGCCACACCGGCAGCAGTCCCAAGCACCGAGCATTTCAGAATCGTCCGGTCTTCCATCCGGATACCACGGAAATGCTGCTCCGGCATCGTCCCCTGCGATGAGGTGAGAAGTACAGAGATACCAAACAGCCCGGTGAGCAGCGGCATGAGGATCGCACTGCCACCCGCAAGCGTATGCCAGCTGAGAAACGCGTAGTGGAGCGAGAATGCCCCCAGCAGACCGGATACAACAAATATGCCAAGCGCCCAGCCCGGTGCCTCACTGGTGACGATCATATATCCAATCGAAGCAATCAGCAGGATGCCAATCCACCAGTCAAAGTACGGCTGGAGCGCAGGGAGCAGCAGAAAACAGAGTACCGAAAGCGGGACTGCGATCACCATGGCGCACGCGCTCCCGATTGCGGCGATCCTTACGGCTTCCTCGCCATTGCCTTCAAGGCAGAGTGCGTGCGCAGGCAGTACCGCAAGCGATGTATCTGCATCAGGGATACCGAGGAATGTGCTCGGAATCGCGTCGACAAACGTATGAGTGATGAGCGCAGCAAACATCGCACCGGCAAGCGCAAGCGGTCCGAGGAGGGCAAGGAGCGCTACCTGAAGGCTTAAGAGAATACCGGCAAGAGTGTTGGCATGCACACCGGGGATGATCCCGCTGATGGTCCCAAGGATTACGCCGATAAGGACACCCAGCAGGATCTCAATCATTGACTAACGTTACGGGAGAGTGAACATAAATTCACCGAAATGCAAATCATATTATCATACAGGGGCCATGAATCCGTAATGAAAATTGCAGTAACCCGTCTTTTGGGAAAGGAGAAGAGCGATGCTGTGCGCTGTTCAAAGGCCGGTCATACCTGCTACAGCGTCCACCCGCTCCGTTCGGAGCTGCGCGAGTCAGCGATCGCAGAGTTCGTCAAAGGAGCAAGCAACAATGAATTCGACTGCATCTTCTTTACAAGCGCCCTTCCGGCAAAGATCATCGCCCCTCTCCTCAAAAAGGGTCCACGCGTGATTGCGATCGGTCCCCAGACGGCAAAGGAACTGGAGCAATCGGGAATCGTGTGCGAGACGCTTCCCGGTTTCTACTCGCGGGACTTCGTGCCCTATCTCGGCGACTGGATTGTGGGAAAGCATATCGGGATCCCCCGCGCCGATGTCCCAAACCCTGCACTCCTTGATGCCATCACCTCCGCCGGAGGGATTGTCCATGAGTTCCGGTGTTACGGGCTTGAACCCACAGGAGAGACGCTCGAACTTGATGCTGCCGATGCGATCCTCTTTACCAGTGCCATGTCATATACAAAAGCGATCTGGACACCGCGCAGTGATCTGCTTGTGATGGCAATTGGCGATATCACGGCTGCTGCCATGCGCACAGGAGGCACTGTGCCTGCGGTCGTGGGGGACGGTTCCCTTGAAGGAGCCCTCGCAGCGCTGAACAACTATCTCGATAATAACCGGAGTGCATAATATGGAATCACCGATTGCGGGTACTGAGCAGACTGAACAAAAAAAGAAGGCAGCCTTATGGAAAGGGGCGGGCATCATCGTAGTGGACAAGACACAGGGGCCGTCAAGCCATGAGATTGCCGCGTGGGTAGGACAGATGCTCGGCTGCGAGGTGGGGCATTCCGGTACGCTCGATCCGCAGGTATCCGGGATACTCCTCGTCATGCTGGGAAACGCGGTGCGCCTTGCCCCGCTGCTCCTTGCGCATGACAAGGAATATGTCTGCCTGATACGATTGCACGGCGATGTCGAGCCGGCCAGTATTGAGAAGATGGCAGAGGAGTTTACAGGCAGGCTCTACCAGCGCCCGCCACGGAAGAGCGCGGTGAAGCGCAATTTACGGATTCGCAACATCCATAAACTCGAGATCCTCAGCATCGAAGGAAGGCTCGTACTCTTCCGGGTGAACTGCGAAGCAGGCACCTACATCCGCTCGCTCTGCCATCATATGGGATTTGCGCTGGGTGTAGGGGGACATATGCAGGAACTGCGCCGCTCACGCTCCGGGGCATTTGACGAAACATCGATGCACACGCTCCATGAGATCAAAGATGCCTGCGTGGCAGCAGAAGCCGGAGACAGGACAGCCCTTGAGTCCATGGTGATGTCGGTCGATGCCGCAGTGCCGGATCTTCCGGTTGTGATTGTGCGTGATACCGCGATCGATGCGATCTGCCGGGGCGCCGTGCTTGCGGGTGTGGGGGTGATCAGCTGCGATGAATTCGGAAAGAACCAGACCGTTGCAGTCCTCTCCCAGAAACGCGAATTTGTCTGCCTTGGTAAAGCGCTCGTGCCTTCATCATCATTCAAACCCGGTGACACCGGACTTGTTATCGCGCCAACCGCAGTTTTCATGCAGCCGGGCACCTATCCCCGGGGCTGGACAAAATCCGATAAGCCAGTACAACACGATAAGAAACCGGCTAAAAAACCGGTCTCAAAACCTGCCAGAAGAACATCGGTTCAGTTCCAGAGAAAGAGATACCCTTAAAAAAATTCCCTGCATACAAATAGGATACACTTTTTGCTGAGGTAGTCTAGCGGTAGGGCGCAGGCCTGGAAAGCCTGTGGTGCGAAAGTGCCTCGGGGGTTCAATTCCCCCCCTCAGCGCTTCATCATTTTTTGCTTTTTCATGTGTTCAGATCGGTTTTCGATCGTTTGGAGGAATTGCCTGGTTCGGAATTGATCCCCCCTAAATTTTCATATCAGCGTGTGGAAAAAATAAAATAAAAATTTCAGAACCGGGGATTAATATTCTTTGGAAAAAATTGTGAAGAGAACTGCACCCACCCTTCACTTCACCGGCAAATCCCGCCAAATTCCCGTCCCATCTCAAACGCTTTTGTATTGATCTCCACCGTTTTCTTAGGGACCAGGCGCCGGACTGCTTCAAGCAGCGATTCCGGTTTGAGTGGTATTGATCCGGATGCAGCGCCCAGCATCACCACATTCTGGGAGAGGGGACTTCCTGCATCGGATGCCATCTTGTCTGCATCGAGCAGGCAGAGCGTGTGCTTTTTCAACGCTGCGATGATCTCATCTTCCGTTGGCGCGACAAGTTTCTGTGTGTACACCGATGTGGGAAGCACAAGGTGATTGTTCACTACAAGCCGACCCTCTTTTTTCAGGTAATGCGAGTAGCGGAGGGCTTCTAACAGATCAAACGAGATCATGAGATCTGCCTGCCCGGGGGGGATGAGTGGCCCGAACAACCCGTCGATACGTATGTGACTCTCCACCGAACCGCCGCGCTGTGCCATACCATGCGTCTCTGCCCCCTTGACATGCCGTCCCTCGATCAGGCAGGCTTCACCAAGAATATTGGAAGCAAGGATCGTTCCCTGTCCACCGATTCCCACCATCAGGATATCGAAACTTCCGTTCATCTCTTTCCCTCCCTGCCTATTGCTCCCACAGGACAGATCTGAACACAAACTGCACAACCGCTGCACAGGTCATTGATCTGCGCCTTCTCATCGGCAAACACAATGGCAGGACATCCGAACCGCACACAGTTGCCGCAGCCGGTACAGGCATCCGCATCAACCTGATACCTTCCGCGCTTTACCCCGGCCCGGCGTGCTGATATGACGCACATCTGCTTGGCGATGATGACTTTGACGCCTTTACGCTTCTTTGCCCCCTCCAGCACATGCATCATACCCGTGATATCAAACGGGTCCACCGATTCAACAAAATGAACCCCGCAGGCACGGCACAACGCATCCAGCGAAACATGCGGGCTTTCAACGCCACAGGCAGTCTGACCGGTGTTCGGGTTTGGCTGGTGTCCGGTCATTGCCGTGATCCGGTTATCAAGGATGACAACGGTCATGTTTGCCCCATTGTACACCGCGTTTAACAATCCCTGAATGCCGGTATGCAGGAACGTAGAATCGCCAATTGTACAAAGAATATCCCGTGGATCACCCGAATGGGCAATACCGCTTGCCACAGTAATCGACGCACCCATACAGATCGTTGTATCAACAACTCCCATCTGGAGCCCGAGCGTGTAGCACCCGATGTCACTGGGGTAAATGGAATCCTTAAAGACTTTTTTTATCGCATAGGCGGCACTGCGGTGAAGGCAGCCGGCACAGAGAATTGGCGGGCGCAGCGGAAGGTTCTGCACCGGATCCACCGACGGGAACGGATTTGCGGGAAGTAAACCTGCTTTTACCAGGATCGCAGCAACTGCCGGAGGGGACAACTCCCCTTCATAGGAACCGTACCCGTTCTTCTTCCCAAACACAGGAACGCAGCCGGCAACCTGCCGCACAACCTCCTCAACTTCCGGTGCAAGTTCCTCGATCACCAGCACTTTTTCATGCTTATTGACAAAGGCACCCAGCCATTCCTCATCGATTGGGTATGCACCGATCTTCATGAACGAAACACCGTCTGGCAGAAGTTCCTGAACATAGGATGCCGCAATACCGCTGGCAATAACTGCGGTCTTTCCCCTGATCTCGAACTGGTTGTATCCCAGTTCTACCAGCCGTTTTTTAATAGCGGGCTGTTTCTCGTTGAGCTTTTTGTGGAGGATGCGGGTGTGGGCCGGAATCACGACATACTGGCGGGGATCTTTATGGAACTCTCCTTTCCTCGTACTGGGGACGACTTCTCCCAGCGCCACATCGCCTTTCGAGTGACAGATGCGGGTTGTCGGGCGGAATATGACCGGCAGTCCGAACTCCTCAGAGAGCCTGAAGGCAGACGGGATCATGTCATGCGCTTCCTGCACGCTGGCAGGGTCGAGACAGGGCACCCGCGCGAATTTTGCAAAGCACCGGGTGTCCTGCTCGTTCTGGGAACTGTGTGCGAACGGATCATCCGCGCTCATGATCACAAGGCCACCGGTAACACCGGTATAGGCACTCGTCATCAGCGGATCCGCAGCAACATTGAGTCCCACATGCTTCATCGTGCAGAGTGCGCGGATGCCACACCATGCAGCGGCAAGCGCGTTCTCCAGCGCCACCTTCTCGTTCACAGACCATTCAAGATAGTATGACCGATCAGGTTGTGTCCGCAGCACATCGATGACTTCAGAGGATGGCGTACCGGGGTAGCCGCTCACAAAATCCACACCGGATTCAACACAGGCGTGGGCAATCGCTTCATTCCCAAGGAGGTATTTTCGTTCCATGATCCTAATCCGTACTATTACGGTGATTTTTCTGCACATATCCCTATCTGAATATTTTCCATGCGCCCGGAAGATTCACAACCTATAAAAACTCTGGTGGAGTAGATATTAGGGTAAATTAAGGCAATCTTTTGGGCCCGTAGCATAGCCCGGTGGTGCGCCCGGCTGATAACCGGGAGGTCATGTGTTCGAATCACATCGGGCCCATCCGGCACTTTTTGATTTATGTTTTTACACCGTTGCTCGCAGAGAGGAGGCGTTTTATTTTTTTCTCGGGCGGGACTTTTTTTATCTGGTTTTTATGTTTTATTCCAGAGTCCGCCCGAAAATAAAATGAGAAAATCCCATGACCTGTTTCATGCCGCACCAGTTCCTGTATGATTCACAGATAATCCCGGGATCTTTTCCGGATTGATGGATGATCAAAGATAGGGTATACTACCGCAGAAACGCGGAACCACACTAAAAACAAAAAGAGATGATGAGATTTTACACGTTTCTGGTAAAAACATACCCGATCACTTTATCGAGCGCTTCGATAAGTGCCTCTTCCCCTTTGAGGTAATCGGCAAGCGCACGGTAGAGCATAAACAGCACCTCGTACCCATAATGATCGATTGCTGTTTTTGCATCGATGGGGTTGAGATAAGAATCTGTAAGAAAACCGTCAAAACTGTACATTAATTCGAATAATTTACCTTCATCAGATAAAACACAGAACTGATCGGTTATTTTTTTATCAGGACTGTCCGGGCGGAAAGCAGCTGGATCGGTTTTCCCCAGTATAATCATTTTCCGTGGATAGTACATGGAATCATAAAGCTCTCCCTTGGTGTCCTGTTTTCCCATTTTGAGCATATTAAGACCGATTGTTTTTATCACAGGCATGGCCGATTTTGTCATTCGGGCGAGAAGTTTTGCATCATTTTCTTTGACCTTGTCAGACAGTTCAGCACTCTTACCCTGGTTCTCTTCGATCTTCTCTATCAGTTTTTCAAATCCGGCTTCTATTTCATCCATCACATTCACCAGCACCCGGCGCAAAAATCGTCCGAAGGTTAAGATCTGTTTATGCTGCGGCTATAAAACCACTCGTTTTTAGTCTTGTCAGCAGTTCTATACCAAAGCTAACAGACCCTTTTTCCGATAAAGAAATATTTTCGATCTTTTATCAGGATTGCCCGACCTTTGTAACCTGCAGGAAGATGCTCGTTGAGAACAATGCCCGTGTAATTCGGTGCACGGGCCATCACTGATCCCTCCCTTATAATTTCTGTGACTATGAACGGTACAACCGTGCCAAGAAGTGGACGGTTGAGCAACCCATAGAGCAGTTCGGCATGGGTATTCAGGACGCGGGAACGGTCTTTTTTCACTGAATCAGGAAAATCTTTTTCTAAAGAGGCAGGAGTGAACGGGCGGCTGGAATACCGGGTGATATTTACTTTATTCGGGCGCACCCTGTCAATGAGATCACACAACATGGAAAAATCATCATCGGTCTCTTTCGGAAAACCGACAATCATATCGGTTGCAATGTTGATGTCCGGGTATCGTTTCCGGAATGCCGCGACAATTTCCTCACAATCCGCCACGGTATATTGCCTGCCCATCCGTGTGAGTACCGCATCAGATCCTGACTGAAAAGGGATATGAACGAATTTGAAGATGCGATCTCCGGAAAAGGCATCAACCAGATCATCAAGACAATCGTTCACAGTCGTTGGATTCATCATCCCGACCCGGACCATGAACCGCCCCGGAATATCATTAATGGCCACGAGCAGTTCGGGAAAAGTACTCCCGCAGTCACGACCCCATGCACTCACGTCCTGCGCGGTCAGCTGGATCTCCGGAATGCCGGAACGGACAAAGTTCTGCACCTGCAAAAGAATCTCTTCTTTGGAAAAACTCTTGAGCGTACCTCGCGCAAAGCGCGTAAGGCAGTACGTGCAGTGGCCAAGACATCCCTGTGCAATCTGCACAATACCCGGCCCCCCTTCAGCAACCGTCATTACTTTCCGGTATTCCTCCCGTATTTTTTCAGGAGGGATGAGCGTGGGGGTGCAGACAGAAAAGATCGCTTCCCGCTGGACCTCTGGCATACATCCGGTAACATAGAGTTCATGGTCCCGGTACCGGCTGAGCTGCCTGAGCATTCGGCGCTCGGTAGGCCCGACAACCGTACAGGTATTGATAATCACTGCATCGGCAACATCGGCAGATCCGACAATGGTGCATCCGTTGCTTTTTAAGATCTCAACAAGTTTTGCCGTGTCACCGAAATTATAGCAACACCCGTAGGTTTCGATAAATACGCACCGGTTTGCGAGCGCTGCTAACCATCCGGTACCTGCGGTGCTGCCACAATCGTTACCTGATCCTTTTACCGGCATTTACAACTACCGGATCCATTGAACGCATTCAGATATAAGGCCGGTTTTTTCCGTTGCATATCGGTACACTTTGTGCAAGCACAACGCTTAACCAATAACACCCATAATCTGTTTACCATGATACGAATCGGGCTGCTCGGCTGTGGCAATATCGGGCATATCATCGCACAGCACGCGGGCAGTTTCGAGATCCGGGCGGTATACGATCAGGTTTTTGAAAGGGCACAGGAGATCGCCACCCTGTCAGGTTCCCGGGCGTATGAAAATTTTGAAACGTTTATTGCTGCCGACATGGATATCGTTGTAGAGGCAGCCTCGGTCAGCGCGGTAAAAGTCTATGCCGCAGCAGTGCTTTCAGGCAACAAAGATCTGGTAATCATGAGCGTTGGGGCACTTGCCGACCCGGCATTCAGAGAAGAGATCCAGAACACTGCCATTAAGTACGGTCAAAAAGTTCACATCCCCAGTGGGGCAATCTTCGGGCTCGATAACCTGAAGATCGGCAGGATCTCAAAGTTCAAAAAACTCCTGCTCAGGACAACAAAAAGTCCGGCTTCTCTGGGCATTGCATCAGATTCCCGAAAGATGATCTTCTCGGGAAAAGCCAATGAATGCATAAAGGCATTTCCAAAAAATGTGAATGTCTCAGTTGCCATGAGCCTTGCAGCAGGACAGGATACGGATGTGGAACTCTGGGTTGATCCTGCGGTTGACCGGAACGTGCACGAGTTGTTCGTGGAAGGGGATTTTGGAGAAACATATGTCAAAGTGACCAATTTTCCAAGCCCGGACAATCCTGCCACAAGCTATCTGGCAGCCCTTTCGATCCTCTCACTCCTTGAAGATCTCAACAGTCCGATAGTTGTTGGAACATGATACAGGCATATGGGTGAAGAAATCTATGGTATCCCTTGAGTACCTGCTGCACTTTATCGATGAGGATGCACCCTCAGGTGATGTGACATCGGAAGCCGTAATCCCAGATATCAGATGTCGTGCAGAGATCGTAGCAGAGCAGTCAGGTATCATTGCAGGACTCTGCGAAGCAACCATGCTCTTTTCCCATTACGGTGTTGCAGCAGAGCAGTTCGCACAGGATGGACAGATTGTCAAAGCAGGGGATAAACTCCTCTCGCTCTATGGAGACGCAAAAAAGATCCTGCTGGTTGAACGGACTGCACTCAACATTATCGGAAGGATGAGTGGTATTGCAACGCAGACACGGGAGATGGCTGATATCATCTACAAAAAAAATCCGAAATGCCGGGTAGCTGGCACACGAAAAACCTGTCCAGGATTCAGGGCACTGGACAAAAAAGCAGTCCGGCTGGGGGGCGGAGAACCCCATCGTGGAAGTTTAAGTGATGGGATTCTTATAAAAGACAACCATCTGGTGCTGGTCCCCTTAAAAAAAGCCATCACTGCTGCAAAAAAGATCACCCTCTACAAAAAGATCGAAGTGGAAGTCGAGACGCCCGCTGAGGCCCTGCTGGCGGCATCTGCCGGTGCTGACATTATCCTGCTCGACAACATGAATTTCGGACAGGTTAAAATCACTCTCGATACACTCATGAAGAAGGGCCTCAGGGATCGTGTCATCATAGAACTATCCGGAGGTATCGGACCTGACACGCTCCGTGATTTTGCCGCTTTGGATGTGGATGTGATCAGCATGGGTGCGCTCACCCATACGGTTAAAAATTTTTCAGTGAAACTTGAAATCGTACCGGAATAGTGTAATATTTTTTCCATCTCTGAATGTGCCGGGACTCTCTTTTTTTTATATTTTTTTTAGGAATCGTAATATTTTCCCGGTTCCTTTTTTTACATAAAAAAACCACAGCCAAAAAACCAAAGGAAAACCTTAATCGTGCGACACCACGTATCGATGGCTACTGAGGTTTTATAATTGCCCGATACTGAATTGCCATTACCAGAAAAAGTAGTCCTAAAAGAGGATCCTGTTGTGGTCGAAGAACAGCGTAAGGGGCGGGTAAAAGGATTCATCAACCTCTTGCAGGATGACAACCTCCATTACCGGTGGAAAGCCGCAGAGGCACTGGGTGAAGAGAGGGATGCCTCGGCAGTTGAACCTCTCCTAAAAGCCCTTAACGATCCCTATGTCGAGGTCCAGTGGCTTGCGGCAAAATCATTGGGAAAGATTGGGGATATTCGTGCTCTTGAGCCCCTGATTGCAGCACTGAAAGCCGAGGATAGATGGCTCCGTCAAGGCGCGGCATGGGGGCTGGGCATGCTTCGTGATTCACGGGCAGTTGAACCGCTCCTTGTACTTCTTGATGATCCGAAAAAAGGTGTCCGGAAAAACACCGCATGGGCACTGGGAAATATCGGTGATAAACGAGCCCTTGAAGGACTCACACGCTTACTAAAAGATCCAGTTGAAGAGGTTCGTGAAGCAGCCCAAAAAGCACTGGCATCTGTCAGCAGGGCGAAACCTGAAAAGCGTATGGACTTACCGGTCACATAGTAAACGCTTCAACAGGACTAAACAGTCTGCACGGGCAGGATATAAAAAAAACTTAATCAGACCAGACTGTCATTACTCCTGCAATCGCCGGATAACAAACCGGCCTCCCATTCAGCACTTTTTTTTATTCCACAACAAGTCTGCGATACGATATCTGCGATTCTTTCCCGTTATAAAAAACGGATATCGTTGGCCGAATGTACCATGATCTCTTTTTTCCCGTGATAGGTCTCGACAATGCCATATACCGAAATATTTGCTCCTTTCTTCAAAGTGAGATCGCGGGCTGCCTGAGCCGGAATAAAAATCGTGAGACCATTGATCTGCAGGTTCATATGCCCACCGGTTTTTGTGAGAGCAACCTGGTCGACGGTGCCTTCAACATAAACCAGTTCACCATCCGCTGAATTATTCGTAAAGGGCTTTGAGAATGGCTGTTTCCCGAATGAACCCAGAACCAGGTGCGCCGCGATCACTGCTACCGCAACGCCGATCAACAGCAGGATAGCCAACCGTTCCTGGCGCTCGAACATAAAGGAAGTATTGAAAATGAGGGTTTAAATTACCGACAGATTAAAATGTTAACAGCGTTAACATAAGAATCATGTATCCTACAACATTACCCCCGTCATCAAAGACGGTGCTGGAGATACTGGATAACGGTGGTGCAATGACCCACAAAGATCTTGTATCACGAACAAATCTTGCGCCAAGGACTGTGCGCTATGCCTTAAAGAAACTAAAAGAACGCCACCTCATCATCGAGAAGTTCAACTTCCGCGATGCACGGCAGATCATTTACCAGCACCGGACTGATCAGACCGCTAAGCCCCAACCTGCGTGTGTATGACAAAGCATACCTGTACTCTGATGCACTGCGACACGATGGTGAGAAATCTCCTTCCCCCCATGAGAGCGGAGATGGTGTTGAGACTTGTACAGAGACAAGGGCTCAGCCAGAGTGATGCTGCAAAAAGACTTGGTGTAACGCGGGCAGCAGTCTCCCAGTACATGAGCAGGAAGCGGGGTGCGGGCGAAGTTGTATTGTCAACAGAACTGGATTTGATTATTGATCGCTGGGCGCTTGCCGTAGTTACCGGTGAAAGCGATATCAACCTGTGTGACGTGTGCCAGTGTGCACTCAAAAAAATCTGATTGAACGTGTTCAGTGTGAACACCTGTTTTTAAAAAGTGCAGAGTCTTTGCTGGTGGTTTTTATCCACTTCTTCGAGATGACGGATTTTATCCTTAGCGGATATGTTTGCGATAATAGATGACAAGCAGCAGCAGGATTACGACAATCACTATGGCGACTTTGAGATAATCGGTTTTTGGTTGTGGAGATGTCACCGTATTATTCCAGTCATCTTCAAACACCGTAAGAAAATACCGGGCAACCCCGGGATGATCGATGATAACTCCCGCCTCCCGGTTGAAGTTCGGGGAGTTGCTGTTCCAGTTGATGCTGCTGACAAGCACACGCTGCCCATCAACGATTACGCCCTTGTTGTGGATCTTCTCAATATTACCTGCCGCAAGATCCGCACACCGCCCTTCGAGCGGGATCCTCTCCGTTTTACCGATACTGGAGATAAGAGCGGCCATCTCATCGTTATCCTTCTCATCTTCAATATTATACCAGTACGAATCCAGCAGCACCCTCACGTGAACCCCGCGCCGGGATGCGTTGATGGCAGCTGCAAGATACGGGTTTAAGGTAAGGGGCGTCTCGTTGGTGATATATGCCTGCTCGATCTCGATGCTCGTCTGGGCGGCCTTAATCAGATCAAGAATCTGGCTGCTGGTGTCAGGAGAGATAACGGGTCTGACCGTAGCACCGGAAAATTGTGAGGGTGTGAACTCAACTGCATGTTTTCCTGCAGGAACAGTTTCGGGATTTCCCGCGGATCCTTTGATTGGGATAACCGAAGGCCCGGTGGAATCGGTCTGGTATACTGTTGAAAAATATTTTGCAAGAGCAGGATCTTCAAGATACACCCCCCACCCACGATTGCTGTTGAAACCCGCAGGGGGAAATCCGCTGTACTTAAAATTCTCACTCGTGAGAAGGACCGCCCGTTGATCGATAACAAGATATTTGGCATGATCATAGCGGTAGGGTGGATGAACATCTTTACCTGAAGCCATCTGACTGACTGGTATCCCACCGGCATTCATCTTCCAGATCGCAGCTTTTTCTTCGGGGCTGATACCCCCAACAGGCCCTCCTTCAACAAGAACCGAAACATTCACTCCCCGCGTCCGTGCTGCAATCAGGGAATCGGCCATCACGGGGCTTGAAAATTCATAGACATTGAGCAGTATCTCATCCGATGCACGATCCACAGCATAGGTGAACATCTCACTGGAGCAATCCGGTGAGACAAAAGTAGTTACAGTCACATTATGGTATACTGCAGGTTCGAACCGGGACTGCCCGATCATGAGGGGGTGGGGATCCCATACCCCTTTTTCAAAATAATGAACCTGCCCCTCGCGGGGTTTCACATCCTTTGGCCATGCAACACGCTGGATCAGTTCAGAGCCTTCGTACAGCAGCAGTTCATCTCCGGTATTCGCAAGACGGAGCGGATCACCGTTGATCACATTGGGAACAACCGGTGAATAGTCCAGCCATTCGAAATCAGGAAGTTTTTTATGACTTTGCAAAAATGCCGGGCCACTTCGGGCGATCGTCAGGGCGCCGTTTATACGGGTGCCGGGGGGAAAGCGGAATCCACCCCGTCCATCCGATACTGTGATACTATCAAGAGAACCGGTGCCGGATAGCACCAGGTACTCATCCATATCATTGTAAAGATATGGATCAGGACAGAACTCTGTAATCCTGACATCAGTGGCTGCATGCAC
>JAURZP010000079.1 GCA_030653335.1 Methanoregula sp.
CTGTCGCGAATTCTACGGGTAATAACAACAACCGGTTGATCCGGGAGATAAAAAAACGGCTGGGGTTCCAGATCTGCTTAGTCCTCTTAGGAATGCTCATCGTTATCGCAGTCCTGGCACCATTCGTCGTTCCGTATGATCCTAGTGAGACCAACCTCCCGCACAAAAACGAGGGACCTTCATCCGCCCACTTCTGGGGTACGGACTACCTTGGCAGGGATCTCTTCAGCCGCACGCTGTGTGCTGCCCAGACCTCACTCATCATTGCATTTGCCACCGTAGGATGTGCATTTGCAGCGGGAACAGCCGTTGGGTGTATTGCGGCATACTATGGAGGTGTTGTCGATGAACTCCTCTCCCGCTGTATTGATCTCTTCCTTGCGTTTCCCGGCATCATCTTCTCGCTTGCCCTGCTCGGGCTCATCGGCGCCGGGATCTTAAACATGGTAATAGCCCTAACCCTCGCCCAGTGGGCAACGTTTGCCCGTCTCATGCGGGGAGACGTGTTGTCGATCAGAAACCTTGAGTACGTCCAGAGTGCCCGCACTGCCGGGCTTCCCGACCGGCGTATTATGCTGCGCCACCTGGTCCCCAATGCCATCATGCCGGTCATGGTCCTTGCCACCCTCGATGTTGGATCGGTCATCCTTGCAACTGCTGGCCTGAGCTTCCTCGGGCTCGGCATCCCTCCGGGTATACCGGAGTGGGGGTCCATGATCGGGGCGGGAAAGGAATTCTTACGCACCGCGCCGCTGAACATAATCGTGCCCGGCCTTGCCATCACCGTTGTCGTCCTGCTCTTCAATGTACTTGGTGAAGGATTGCGGGATATTCTCGATGTCCATAAGGATCAGGTGAATATTGAATGACACTCCTCACGGTTCAGGATCTCAATGTGCATTTCCCCACCGGGGAAGGTAGTGTGCATGCCTCACGTGACATATCGTTCTCGATGGAACCGGGTGAAGTATTAGGACTCGTGGGAGAGACCGGCTCGGGAAAATCCGTGATTGGTCAGGCAATCATACGATTGCTCCCCACCAGCGCCAAAATCACCGGGCAGATCCGATTTGACGGGCAGGAACTCACAATCCTGCCGGATCATACAATGCACGCACTACGGGGCCGGTCCATCTCCCTTGTCCCGCAGAACCCTTCCGGCTCGCTTGATCCTTTGGTCAGGAACGGTATGCAGATCGCTGAAATTTTTATTGAGAGAGGTGCGACAAAAAATATGGCATGGGAAAAGGCCCGGGATCTTCTGGTCGCGGTTGGCCTTGTTCCCTCAGATCAGATCGCAAAAGAATATCCCCACGAGCTCTCCGGGGGGATGCGGCAGAGGCTTACCACCAGCATTGCGATCGCTGAACATTCCCGCTTGATTATTGCCGATGAACCCACCAAGGGACTGGACTACCATGCAAGGGCAACCACTGCAAGGGTGCTCTCGGATATCCGTACAAGGGAGAATGCCTCCCTTCTCTTAATCACGCACGACCTCTACCTTGCCGAACATCTCTGCGACTGGATTGCAGTCCTCTACGCCGGCGAGATTATCGAGATCGGGCCTGCCCACCAGATCTTCACACAACCCCGTCATCCTTATACAAAGGCCCTGATTGGGGCTATGCCAAAGAACGGGCTCGTACCGCTTGACGGCCAGAGCCCCAGCCTGATGGCAATTCCCGACGGTTGTTGCTTTACAGACCGGTGTTCCTGCCATTCCGAAATATGCAGTAAGGAACGTCCGGATCTTATACAGGAATCCCTGAACGGAGGTGTAAGGTGTCATCACCCGTTCTCCAGCTGACCGGGCTCTCCAAGTCTTACGGTCACGGGGACATCTTCTCGGGAATCTCCTTTGAAGTCTGGAGCGGGAAGACCGTAGGGCTTTTTGGGCAGAGCGGGTCAGGTAAGTCAACGCTCGGACGGTGTATCATGCGCCTTGAAGCGCCCAGTTCCGGGTATATCACTATGCAGGGAATGGATCTCGCCCGCATGGGATTGAGAAAACTGCGGGAACTCCGGCCGTCATTCCAGATGATCTTCCAGCACCCGGAGGTTTCCCTCAATCCCCGTATGACCCTTGCCGAGAGTGTTGCTGAGCCCCTCATGGTTCACAAGGGGATTGGCATCGATGAAGCGCTCAAAGAGATCAGGCCACTCATCTCGCGGGTCGGGCTGAGGGATGAGCATCTTGCGAGGTACCCCCACCAGCTCTCGGGTGGCGAGGTTCAGCGGGCGGTCCTTTCCCGGATCTTCTCGCTCCAGCCAAAACTCGTGGTAGCCGATGAGCCAACGTCGATGCTGGATGTATCCGTACAGGCGCAGGTCCTGCGGCTGATGCAGGATCTCCAGAAGGAGACCGGGGTATCTTATCTCTTCATCTCGCATGACCCGGATGTGATGAGCGTGATGTGTGACCAGGTACTCTGGCTTGACCATGGGAATGGGGTGATGTATGACAGGACAGCATTCCTTGACCGGGTCAAAACGGAATATAACCCGGTTGCACCCGCATAACGTTCCCGGTACTTGAATGGCCGGGTAACTGGTTTTTCCGTAAATCTTTCGATGGTTCCCTAACGGGAGTAAGATGATGGAATGCACAACAACCTTTCCCAACAATCATTGGTTTCTTTTCCAGGGGCAGGAGTGAGAGCAGGCAATCATGAATGCAATTGAAGCGCACAACCTCTACAAGTCTTTTGGGCAGGTCACTGCCGTTGATGATGTCAGTATCACCGTAAAAAAAGGAGAAATTTACGGATTCCTGGGGCAGAACGGCGCCGGGAAGACCACGACCATCCGCATGCTGACCGGCGTTTTGATCCCGGATTCCGGAACGGTGAGGATATGTGACATGGATATCCTCAAACAGCCCCTTGAAGCCAAGATGCATATGGGGGTTATTCCCGAAAACGGTACAGTCTACGCGGATCTCACCGCTGAACAAAACATTCTCTGGACGGCAAAATGTTACCGGATGGACCGTGCCACACGGGAAAAAAAGGCCCGGGAGATCCTGATCCGTTTAGAGCTGGATGGGCGAAAAGATGATCTTGTCAGGACGTTTTCCAAAGGCATGCGACAACGGATCAGTATTGCCTGTGCCATTGTTCATTCCCCCCCGGTTCTTTTCCTGGATGAACCAACAACCGGCCTCGACGTGATCAGCCGGCGACTCGTGATCGATACGGTACGGCATATGAACCGGGAAGGCAGCACGGTCCTGATTACGACTCATAATATCGAAGAGGCCAGTGCTCTCTGCTCAGCCATCAGCATCATCCATAAAGGGAAAATTATTGCTACCGACAGCCCGGAGAAACTCAGGAAACTGTTCGATACTTCAGGCTTCATTGAGATCTCATTTGAGCAGAAAATCACAGGCAGGACACTTATCACCGGAGGGATCTCGCGTGCTGAACCCCTGGGGGACAAGTGGCGGGTCTATACAGACGATGCAGATCGCGCAGTTAAGGACCTGGCGAAGATTGCAGAACAGAACAACCTGAAGATCGTCTCGGTTGCGACATCGACTCCCACCCTCGAGCAGGCATTCATTGAAATGACGGAGGGAGCCTGATGGACCTACGGATGTTTATCTGGAGCGTGCTGATGGTCACCGAGAAGGATATGCGGATCTACTATTACAAGGGGTCGGTCGTGATCTTCGGCCTTCTTTTCCCGTTCATCATGTTCCTCACCTTCTTCATCGGGCGGAATCTTGATCTAATTCTTTTCTTTCCCGGTTTTCTTGGGATGATGCTCTTTTTCTCGGCATCGTCCACCGGCCCTCTCATCACCCCATGGGAGAAACGGGAGAAAACCTACGAGCGGCTCGTTTCCCTGCCGGTGGTTATTGAAAGTATCATACTTGGCGATATTCTCTCGGGAGCGGTGTTTGGTTTTGTTATTACCACTCTTGTATGGATAGCGGGCTCATTCCTCCTGCACCTGCCTCTTGCAAACCCTTCGGTTCTCATCGCAGCCCTCTTCTTGGGATCGCTCGCGTTTGCCGCCCTCGGCACCCTGCTCTCTTCCCCGGCTACGAACACCCCTTCCAATATCATGATGTTCTCCAACCTGGTCCGGCTTCCGCTCATCTTCGTGAGCGGCATCTTTATTCCGCTCAGCCAGCTGGGGACGTGGGCATGGACAAATATGTTTTCCCCACTCACCTACCTCGTCGACCTGTTCCATACAGCGATCAACGGTGACGGTGTCTATTCACCGGTTCTTGATTCCGCAGTGCTCATAAGCGTAATCTTCATCTTTGTGGTGGCTGCAAAAACCATCCAGCAGCATAACCTGTTGAGCGGGAGATGACCTGAGTGAGGGGAGGGAGGTTCTGGTATGGTACCGGTTTTTAACGCGAAAAGACTGCATCTTTCTCCGGATCGCAGGATGATATATTATCTCAGCCTGCTCGGTTTTTTTGCAATCTTTTCAACAACACTTTCAAAGAGCCCGGTGTTACCCCTATTTTCCCAGGCACTTGGAGCAGATGACGCAATTATTGGCCTTGTTTCTGCATTTTCGCCGCTTGCCGGGATTTTATTTTCTTTTCCGGTTGGTGTACTTTCAGATCACTTCGGGCGAAAACGCCTCCTTGTTGCATCCGGTGCAGTCTTCCTCATTGCCCCCTTTCTTTATCTTTTCATTAACGATCCTCTCTGTCTTATCCCCGTACGGTTTTTCCATGGAACAGCCACAGCAATTCTCGGACCGGTCATATCAGCAATTATATCGGAGCGGTTCCCTGAAGCCAAAGGTGAGGTGCTGGGACAATATTCCTCCTCAACGCTGGTCGGCCGGACCATCGCGCCCCTCACCGGAGGAATGATCCTTGCACTGTTTGCCGGGTATCCCGGGCTTATCCCTTATCGCATGGTCTATATCCTTGCGGGTATAGCGGCTATCCCGGTTTTTGTCATGGTGCTCCGTTACCGGGAAGAGCAATCCAAACCTCTCGCAATTCTTCGGATATCAGTATTCAGGGACAGCCTTGTACGGTTTTTGACCGATTCCCGGCTCCGGGCAACAGCATCTGCCGATATGGCGATTTATTTTGCATTCGGAGCGCTCGAAACCTTCCTTCCCCTCGTACTTCTCAACCAGGGGATTGGTGTATTCTCCATCGGGATCATTTTTGCTGTGCAGGTTCTGGTCATAGCAGGAACTAAGCCGTTCTTCGGAAGACTTGCTGACCGCTTCGATAAACGCATCCAGATTATTGCCGGGCTCCTAATTATCGGCATCTCTCTGGAAGCCATTATATGGGTCACAAACTTTCCCGGTTATCTTACTGCGAGTGTCCTGTTTGGGCTGGGCCTGTCACTATCCAGTGTAGCAACCAGTGCTTATATTGCGGATATTGCAAAACCCGACCAGATTGGAGCATCCATGGGAGCTCTTTCTTCAATAATGGATATCGGGCACACAATGGGCCCGGTTATTACCGGAATACTTATTGGTACAGTAGGTATGATGTATGGATTTCAGGCAAGTTTCATCATGATTGTTATCGTCGGAGTATTCTTTGCGGTTTCTGTCAGGGATATTCAGAGAAATTGAACTCTTTGTACGGAAAATGACTTGGTTATATTGCGTACAAAGACCAATCCACAGATCATTTTTCGGATGAATTATACCATCGCAATCATGAACGCAAATATACATTTGATAATGGATGCTTAAGAGCGAACAAAAAAACAGAGACATTCCAATAAATGCCTCCCCCACTTCGGAATAATTATACTATTCCAAAATCCATTTTCCTGA
>JAURZP010000094.1 GCA_030653335.1 Methanoregula sp.
GGTGGGCGCACCGTTAGTGATGCTGGAAATGCCAATCGAAGAGAGGAACGTTGAGATTTCCAGTAAACGGGCATTGAGTTCTGTCTGGAATTGCGGAATATCAGCAATAAGGGAATTAAATGAAAGTAAAGTGAGTAAAATGATCCCAAGGAGAACAAGAGTTGCAACTGTAGTGATGACCAGTACCGCATATAAATCCTTAAATCCTTTATTTTTCAGCCAGAACAGGCAGGGCATAAAAAGGAGAGTGAGGATGAGCGCCATTAAAAAAATGGTGATGACATATGCTGTCATCTTCACTGCAATGATGATGATAAAGATAAGTGCAATGAAGAGCAGTATGCGCTCGGTCCGCAATGCGTCACCGTGAAACATAATTAATATTCTGTATGTTGGTTATTATACCTGCTATCTTGCGGGATCTTTTCTATGAAAATAGTTCCAGTCATCGGGATTTTTTGTTCATGAGAGAACAATCGGTATCACTCATTTCCTTTGTAATCTTTGAAATGCATCCGGTACCCATTTAAAATCTGGATGAGCAAAGATTGACAAACATTTCCTGCTATTCTTTTTCACAAGCTTTATTTTTACCAATACCCATCTATCAGTATCAAGCATGAGCGTGAATATGCAAGAAGAACCGTTTGCAATTTATGTTTTTGATCCAGAATGCCCCGATTGCTGCTGTAATGATTGTGAGGAGGAATTCTTATGGGATGGCAATACCCGCACTGCCTGTCCGTATTGCAATTCCAAAGACATCCGGTCAGCGTAACATGTATTTGTCTGGTAAGGTAATTTTAAAAAAAGCGGTTTTTTTTCACGATCTATGGAGATCTGATGATCCCTGTCATAAAAAAATATCTACCAGATATATAAGCCAGTTTTTTTGTGTTTTTGCTATGACTCCGGTTCAGAATTGTCTGCAATGCGGTAAGTGCTGCGAAAAGTGGGGCTGGGGACAACATGGGGTGATCGAAGATCTCATACCCTGGATTTTAGCAGAGCGGCAGGATATCCTTGAGCATGTTTTAATAAAATTTGCCAATGGAAAACGCTGCACTGGAAGGGGGATATCAAAAGAGGATCTGGCCCGTGTTGTTCGCATTGACTACTGGACTGATACGAATGGTCGTAGTTTATCGTACTGTCCGTTCTTCTGGAGGGCAGAGGATGGAAAAGTGTACTGTAAAATTCATGATACCAAACCAAAAGTCTGCATCGGGTTTACACCATGGAATGAAGGTATAAGGGATTATGCCCTGGATTGCCCGGCCTGCCGGAATAATGCACCTTAAACAAGAGTATCATCTATCATGATTCCTATTTGGGCAAAAAATAAAAAAGAAATTTATTGTGGTTACCAGAAAAATCAGATCACTTATTGATATGCACAACCTTTGCTGGCGGAAACCCGTTGAAATAGGTTGAAGAAGCATGGGAATAGGCTCCGATATTTTCTGAATAGACGAGATCGCCGATATCCAGATCGGGGAGTTCTGCTGAGAGCGTGATGGTATCAAAGGCATCACAGGTTGGACCAAAGACGGCAGAAATATGCGTCTCTCCTTCCTTAAATGACAAGACCGGATAATTGCTGTGGTCAAAGACCTGACCGGAATACGTGTGGTACACCCCGTCGTTGATATAATAGCAGGGTTTCCCATCGCGAAAAGCTTTGCCCACAACTTTTGCAACAACAGTACAGGCATTGGCAACAAGGAAGCGGCCGGGCTCTGCAAGTATCTGCATATCCTTTGGAAACAACCGTTTTATCTCTGCATTGAGTTGTTTTGCAAGAATTTTAAAAGATTTGACCTCCGGGTGATACTTCACCGGAAAACCGCCCCCGATATCAAGGATCCTGATTTTCCGGCCGGTCCGGGTCTCGACTTCGTTGATGATATCTGCAGAGAGTTGCAGGGCCTGAACATAATTCTCAAAATTGGTGCACTGGCTGCCCACATGGAAGCTGATACCTTCTACAACAAGCCCCATGTCAAAGGCTGCAACGATCAGATCCACAGATTCCCCGGGGTGGGCGCCAAACTTAGAAGAGAGTTCCACAAGAGAACCGGTATTTGGTACCCGTATTCTGAGCACAAGTCCTGCATGTGGTGCGTGCCGGCGGAGTTTTTTAAGTTCTTCGATATTATCGAATGTGACTAACGGGTTGTATTTATCCAGCGCCTCTAACGTTTCTATCGGCTTGATCGTATTTGCATAGATTATTTTGTCCCAGATCCAGTCCTGCCGTTCCTTTGCAGGCATTTTCCGGATATTTTCATAAACTATCATGAACTCCGGCATGGATGCAACATCAAAACTGCTGCCCATCTGGTAGAGCGTCTTTACAATCTCTAAATTTGAATTCGCTTTTACTGCAAAATAAACCTGGACTTTTGGCAGGTTCTCCCGGAATTCCCGGTAATTATCCCGGAGTTTTTCATGATCGATAACAAAGATGGGTGTTCCCTGCTCGCGGGCAAGGTCCTGCAAGAGTTCTTTTCGGGCATCGCTGATATGGTGTACCCCATCATCAGTCCCTTTCTTCTTTCTCTTCTTCATTGCATCGATTGCTACTTTTGTCATTACATGATTCATTCATTGCACAAATAAGAAGTTTTTGAATTGCCAGACATCTTTCCGGTCATAATCATTCTCCGGATTCTCCTTGAAATAGATGGCCCGGTTTTTTAAAGGCGTCCAGTCTGAAGCGCCAGAGTAAAATTCGCCAAGATACGGTCTTGCAATGTCTAACACAAATTCATGGGGGAGATCATCAGGAAGGCAAAAACCACGACGGGGATTTTCAATCATCCACATGACAGCAGTGACAACGCCAAGACCAACCTGCACCGTCGTTGCATTCTGGCCGGGTGCGAGAGTCTTTGCTTCCTCAATAGAAAGGATACTACCCGTCCACCAGGAATTATAGGGATGGCCCATCAGGAGCGCGCCTAATGCATCTGACCCGCTGATAATTTCCCGGTCGTTTAAGATCCGCAACTTTGGTTGCAGCTCGTAATTTCTTCCACGCAGCTCATGGAGTGAGGCAATGGTGGCATCACAGGGCTGGTATGCGTAGTGCACGGTTGGCCGGTAAATTGCTACGCCATCTTTCCAGACAGTCCAGCGATCCGATATGCCAAATGCTTCACCATGCCGGATGACCATTCCCACAATCTCGTTGTGAGGAAGCCATGAGCGCACCCATGTATTAATTCCCATCTTTGCAAGCAGGATCTCGTTCTTTGGTCCAACGGGAGGAATGGTAGATTTATCCGGAAGTTCTTTTTCATGGGTTCCCCACCCGATCTCTGTCGGAGCAGTTCCTTCTTCCCTGAGTCCTTCAATACACCAGGTTCCCACAAATTCGTCAACGGTCTTGGGCGAACGGGAGATCTGGGTATCCCTCTCTGAACAGTGGATGACCTTGACGCCCGTTTCCATAGCAAGCCCGGCAAAATTCTGTTCCAGGATCAGGTTCTTCATCTTTTCGGGATCCGGAGTAATATTGTCGGCAATCATGCGGCGCGCGATATCACAGAGTCCCTGTCGGGCAAAATGCGAGATCAGGCCTGGATTTGCACCGTGATCCACGACACAGGTAGGACCGTCGTGCCAGTCCTTTGTGAGTTCATGGAGTTTCATCTGCCGGAAATACAGGGTCTTTTCATACGGGCTTGCAGTGAACTTCTCAGCATCGGGATCCCAGGCTTCCACCGAGGTGTTCACGTACATAACATTGTGTTCATGACACCACTGCACCAGTTCGCAGCAGTCAATGTTCCATGCAAGATCGATTAAGAGTCCGCCGTCCGCGAGATATTCCGAGAGGATCTGGTTTAAGTTTTCTCTGGTTACCTTTCTCTTGAAAAAACGGAGACCCCCCGTTGTCCATGCCTTGAGATCCTGGGCTTTGTTTTTGAAATCAATGATTGTGATATTTTCAAGCGGTATCGTTACATGCCGTAGTAAGATAGGCAGTGTACATTTGGACACGGCCCCATACCCGATGATTAAAACTTTATTTTTAAACTCCAATCTGACCCCCCGGCTTACATATCCAGAACCGGATCTTATCGTAGGAATTGATCATATTACATGATAAACTGTTGAGCAAATGAGGGAATAGTCGGCCAATCGGTATGAGAAAAATATGCAGGGGATCGGATGCCAAAAAAATCCATAAATAAATGACGATTAAAAAAAGATTACAATTTCTTCTTCATACCCGGAATTTTTATGAAATCAGCGTCTTTGCAGGTGATCTTTGCTTCAGCGGTTTTTTCATTGCAGTCCGGCATACAGAAATCCCCGGTATCATGTTTTTTTGTGCAACTGCGATTTCCGGTCTCATTTCCTTTTGTTGGCCGAAAACCCGTGAGATGCTTACAGATATAAGAAAAATTCGGCATTGTCCTAATTAAACATACTTAATTGACGCATGCAAAAACATGCTCCAAGTTATCTTTTGATCAACAATATCTTCGATCATTGCAGGAGTTCTTTTTTCTTTAAACTCGTTTATAAAATTCCAATAG
>JAURZP010000100.1 GCA_030653335.1 Methanoregula sp.
AACAACGCAGAGCACCCCGCTTCCCCATGTCCACAACTTCGGGGGATTTTCCGATGGTGACCGTGCGGTCTTTACGGCCGATGAACTCGGCGCTGAGCAGATCACGATTATCGGTTTTGATCCCGATGATGAGGATGTCGATCCGGTGAAACACGGAAAACTTATCTGGGCCAGAAAACTGCTCGCCCTGATCGGCCATCACGTATGAGTCCTGTGGCAGTCATCCTTGATGGTTACGTGGATGAGCCCGCGTGTCTTGGCGTGCCACCGTACGTATCGCCATACATCCGTACAGTAGCCGGGGCACTGATCGCCCATGGCTACACGGTGCAGTACCTGACCATCGACCAGCTCCGTCTCGATCCAATGCGGACCATTGAACTGAACCGGGCCGATATGCTCATTATGATCTCCGGTGTCACAGTGCCCGGAAAATATCTTGGCGGTACCCCCGCTACATTTACCGAGATCCAGCAGATCGGTCACATGGTCCGGGGCCCAAAGAAGCTGATCGGAGGGCCGATCGGGTTTGGCTATGCAGCAGAGGGCGGGAAGAAAGCGATCCGGCAGGTGATCAGCGGGTTTGATGCATTGCTCACAGGAGAGCCGGCCATTGCGCTCGACAATTATCTTGGCGGGAATGAGCCTGCAGGGGCACTTGATTACACCCGAACGGACCCATGGAGCATTGCCGGCAGCACGATCGTCACGCAGCACCCGGATTACCCGTTCGTGATGTGCGAGCTGGAGACTGCCCGTGGCTGTTCTCACGGGGCATCGGGCGGCTGCTCGTTCTGCACCGAACCGTTCTACGGCCAGCCAAAGTACCGCAGCATTACAGGAATTGCAGCAGAAGTTGCAGCACTCTACACCAACGGGGCCCGTCACTTCCGGGTTGGCCGGCAGCCGGATATTCTTGCGTACGGAGCAGGAGCAGGTGAGTATCCTGCACCACGGCCGGAACTGCTCGATAAACTCTTTTCATCGATTCGCACATCAGCCCCCGAATTAAAAACGCTCCACATCGACAACACGAACCCGGCCACCATTGCCCTGCACGAAGATGAGAGCCGCGAAGCGCTGCAGGCGATCATCCGGCACCATACATCCGGGGATGTTGCTGCGTTTGGCATGGAAACCGCTGACCCGACAGTGATTGCAGCAAACAATCTCAAGGCTCAGCCCGATGAAGTATTCCGGGCAATCGAAATTGTGAATGAAGAAGGGGGCATGCGAAGGGACAATGTGCCCGAACTGCTGCCGGGCCTTAACTTTGTCTGCGGGCTTGCCGGAGAGACTGATAAAACCTACGAACTGAACGAAAAGTTCCTTGTCCGGGTCCGAAACGCCAACCTGTCCGTCCGGCGCGTGAACATCCGTCAGGTGATGCCATTTGAGGGCACACCCGCGTACACGAACAACACACTTGGGAAACACGATCGGCGGTTCAGGACGTTTAAGGAATTTGTCCGGACAAAGATCGATCTACCGATGCTCCAGAGGGTTTTTCCGATTGGTACCGTGCTCCGCGATGTGCGGGTTGAAGTTTCTGGCGATCTCTCCTTCGGTCGCCAGCTGGGATCCTACCCGATCCTTGTCGGAGTTCCGCTTCAGCTGCCAAGAAACACCGTCACCGATGCGGTGGTAGTGGACTGGGGCATGCGTTCGATCACTGCCCTTCCGGTGCCGGTTGAGATCAACCTACTTCCTGCATCTGCAATCCGGTGGCTGCCGGGGATTGGAAAGAAGAAGGTGGCAGCGGTTATTTCAAAGCGGCCTTTTGAGGGGATTGAGGCGTACCGGAAGGTGGCGGGGAGCTCAGTGATCGATTCGGTGATGAAATTCTGAATCGGATCATCCTCTCTTCAAATCTGCTTTAACTCAGCCACTTTCAAAATATCTGTCCGGGTGACAATACCTAAAACCTTCCCGTCCTGCACAATCGGAATCCTGCCAAAATCCTGTGCAGACATGATCCGGAGTGCATCGATCACTGGTGCTTCAGGGGGGAGCGTGACCGGATCCCGGGTCATGATATCGCGCACCTGCATCGCCTCACGGTCAATGGTTGACGAGCGGTTCACATCCGCAAGGGTGACGATGCCAACCAGTGTATCCCGCTCGACAACCGGAAAACCAAGATGCTTGCTTGCATACATCATGCCAATGACCGTACTCATGGGCATGGTTGGCAAAACGGTGGTCACAGGTGTGCTCATCATATCGCCTACGGTCACATTCTGCAAAAGCTGGCTGTACTTCACTGCCATCGACTCCGTGTTCGCACCAATATAGATGAAGAGCGCAATCAGGATCAGGAACGGTGAGAAGGTAAAGAGCCCGATGATGCCAAAGATGATCGCAAAACCTTTGCCGATATCCGCGGCAATTTTTGTGGCCCGGTGAAGCGGCATCTTCGTTGCCAGCCACGCCCTGAGCACCCGGCCTCCATCCATGGGAAATGCCGGTATGAGATTGAAGAGACACAGGATGATATTGAGCATGCCAAGATACCCAAAGACAAAGATCCAGACGCCCTGCATACCCGTATTTGTTGTCACTGACGGTGCTGCATAGACAAGCCCGCAGCATATGAGCCCGACAAGGAGGCTTGCAACCGGCCCCACGAGCGCCATCGGGAGCTCGGTTTTTGGGTCAGGAGTCCCTTCCTCCATCTCTGCGATACCGCCAAAGATCATCAGCGTGATGCTGTTAATTGCAATCCCTTTATGCACCGCAACAACCGAATGGGCAAGCTCATGCACGAGCACACCGGCAAAGAGCCCGAGTGCGACAATGACTCCAAGGATCCATGGCATATATCCGCTGGTGATGACGGAGGTATCGACAGGAACTGCAAAGAGATCTTTTAACACA
>JAURZP010000108.1 GCA_030653335.1 Methanoregula sp.
TTGTCCTTATTGTGGAAAAGAGTTTTTAGATTTCGAACAAATTGGTTCCGGAATTGATTTTAGACATCATCTCTACAAGGATTTTTTAATTTTACCGGTCGAAAAGGCGGTATCGTTCCCATATTTAATTCGAAATAGACCGTTCGGAAAACAACAACATCTCGAAAATATCAAATGTTCAAGTTGTTGCAGAGAATTTGCTATTGCATTGCTCCCATTCGGCATGAGGGAAATTTCGGAATCAAACGCTCGTTCTGTAAAGCAGCCGAATGAAGTCAATCCAAATTTCTTTGTTTCACTAGAGCAGAGACCCGTCTTTGAGATCTTCTCAAACTGGAAAATATTTTTGGGTTTTAACTATTTTCTCATAATTGCCCTGATCACCACCATGTTCACACGATCACTTTTTTTGGGGATCTCGATCTACCTCGTTTTAGCATCGGAATTTTTATTAATTCGTTATCTTGCCGAATTCTCAAAGGAGTTTGATAAATTTCTTGATATAGAAAATATGCCGGTTGTTCTTAATGAAAGCTATAAAAAAAGCCGGGATTTTGTCAAATTTAAAAAAATGTTTTCAAATCCATCAAATTTGAAACAAAAGGATACGGGAAGAATTTTGAAAATTGGATTGTTATTGGCCCTAATCCTTTTTGGGGCATCGATGAATCTGTCCCCCCAGAATTTCTTAATTCGGGATTTACCGGGATTGATCTACTTTGTCATCATTGAACCGGGATTATTTCTATTCTTTTTCTTTTTCAGCTTACTATTGACAACTATTCTCTTCGTGCTTCTCGACGCTTTGGATTATTTAACCTTGATCTCGACAAAAATGCTATTAAGGCTCGACCCGTGGGAAACCACTCAAAAGATCGAAGATTTCAAAAGATTTTGGAAATATTCACTAGGACTGTATATTTTTTCATCGATCGTTTTCCCGTTTTTCCTTAATTATAACGCGATAAATACCGTGATTGAAAACTATCGAACCCCCCAGATATTAGTTCAATTATTACTTCCAATGCTCATGGCGCCTTTTGCGATCCTTTCGATTGCGGTAAACACAGCTGTGGTTATCATTTTTATTGCCATTCTTTTTAGTTTTGATACAAACATCAAGTTAAGAAAACATGAACGAACAGATGAGATTAAACGAAGATTAGCGGAAATAGAGTCTAAGCATGATCCTTCGAATGAAGACGTAGTTAAGAGCGAAATGATGATAAAAGAAATGGAATTGATTGAAACAATTCCTCAATTTTTTTGGAAGTTGTCCGCGATTCCTCTAATATTTGATGCGCTTTCGATTGGTATCTTCCTTTATAATTTGTTTTTCCCGGTAAAATAATGTAAATTTTAGATGGGGAATCTAGGCAATACTCATCCAGCATATTTTCATGGGGGGTTACGTTGAGTTACACCCCACATACGCCCGCCAGTTCCTCGGGCTAATGCACAAGCCGGACGTTAACTCCTTCGAGGGGGTCTCACATGCAATCTCTACAGAGCAGAACGCAATGAGCAGGAACACAGCATCAAAGCCCCAACTCCCTCCCCACCCCCCCACAGTATTTATCACTCCTCGATCATCAGTATAATTGAATGAAGTCTACGGACCAGACCCGTATTCACGAAGCCCTCGCCGACGCCACCTTCCGGGCATACCGCGAAGCCGTCATCCGCCTCCCCCCGGATGTCCTCCGGGTGATCGAACAGGCCGCTGCCGCTGAGACATCCCCTGTAGCCCGCGGAGAGTTTGCCAATATTTTACAAAATATCGCCATGGCCGAGAAACTCGGTGTCCCGATGTGCCAGGATACCGGCGTCCCGGTAATTTACCTGACCATCCCCCCGGATGTTCCGCTCACGCAGGATCTCTACAAAGCAGTTGCCGAAGGCGTACGGAGAGCGACGAAAGAAGTACCCCTGCGGCCGAACGTGGTCGATCCCATCACCCGCCACA
>JAURZP010000346.1 GCA_030653335.1 Methanoregula sp.
GTTTTCAGAAGTGCGGGTGGTGATTGAAGAGAACTGCCCGGATTTTTTCGACCGGTTCTCTGAAATTGAAGAGACGCCCGTTGCTTCTGCTTCGATTGGACAGGTTCATCGTGCCGTTCTCAATGACGGAACCAAAGTTGCCGTGAAGATCCAGCGCCCGGGTATTGGCGAAATTATCCAGACCGATATCACGATCCTGAAGTCCATGGCAGAACGGATCGAGACGGTCTTTCCAGAGACCCGGATCTATAATCCATCTGGCATGGTGGAGGACTTTGCCCACCAGATCATAAAGGAACTTGATTACACCCGTGAAGCCCGCAATGTCGAGCGGATGGCCCGGAACTTCCGGGATGTCTCCGGTATACGGTTCCCAAAAATTTACTGGGAATTTACCACCCCCCAACTGATAGTGATGGAATTTGTCGATGGTGTCAGGATTGATAACCCTGAAGCGATGATGGAAATGGGATTGGATCCGCATGAGATCGGGGTGCGTGGATTCCATGCCTATCTCAAGATGATCTTTGAGGATGGTTTCTTCCACGGGGATCCGCATCCGGGGAATCTGTTTGTCAATGCGGATGGAAACATCGTATTTCTGGATTTTGGAATTGTGGGAATCTTACGGCCAGAGAAACGGCAGAATTTTATTAACCTTCTCTTTGCACTTGTCAGCGACGACATCGAGATGATGCTTCGGTCACTTGAGGGCTTTGGGATCGTCATTGCCGAAGAGGACCGCGAGGCATTACGGGACGATCTTTATATTATGATGCATGACTTTGGTGGGGGAGATGAAGTCGCGCAACTGGACTTCAAACTTGTGGTAACCGAGCTCACCGAATCGATGCGCCGCTACCGGCTCAAAGTGCCCCTGAACCTGATGCTGCTCCTAAAGGTCTTTATGATGGTGCTTGACATCGGCGTCCAGCTTGACCCGAAGTTCAACTTAGGAAAAGAGGTCACCCCCTACTTAACGAAACTTGCCGATACCAACACCTTCTCTGCCGGGTATGTCAAACGGGCATCCATGTCGCTCCTCGATGGTGTCGATGCCCTGCTGGATATGCCCCGGAATCTCAACCTGATGCTGCGGCGTTTGTCAACGGGAACATTCAAACTTGAAATTGTGGACACCGATATCCAGAAACTCCAGATGTCACTCGATAAGGCAAGCGATAAACTGATGATCGGGATGGTTGTCGCCTCGCTTGTTGTCGGATCTTCTTTAGTTCTCCAGTCCTCTTCGTTCACCCTGCCAAAGGAGGTTTCATGGATAGCGATTCTGGGATATACCGCTGCGGTGCTGGTCGGTTTCTATGCCATCTACCATGTCATTTTCTTGAAATTCCGTATGGAACGGTAACCTTCCGGTTACTTTTCCTTTTCGCTGTCTGACCGTACAATCTTCCAGACCGTCACTTTTTCTGCAAGGGTATACCGGGTGTTTGCCGGGCTTGTTGATGGCAGAATATGGTTCTCGATATTGAGTGCCAAATTCATCCGGTGGAAGTACCGGCCGGCGGTGGTCCCGTTGAGCACGATGAGCCGCACGGTTGGGTGAGCGGTGAGAAAACCGCTGATATCATTGAAGACCGGCTTACGGATCTCATCATCTGCACTCCCTTTCCTTGTACAGGTCTGGACCACATCCCAGAGTGCGATATGGTGCATGGTAAGGTATTTTATCCGTTCATGGTACGGGAGACGGTGATCGATTGCGAACAGCGCATCCATGATCTTCCAGAAATGGTTCTGCGGATTGCCGTAATACTCACAGTGCCGGAGTGATTGTATGCCAGGAAAACTGCCAAGAATGAGAACTCTGGGAGAATCACCATTGATGGGAAGAAAACCTGATGCGTTAGCAGCAGGTGAACCGGTTCTGTACTGTTCGGCCATAACTTGTTGAACCCAATAAAAAACGGAAAAATCAGGGTTCTTTATAATACAGATTGCAGTGGCAGTGACCCTGCTTTGCGACTTCCTCTTTATGGAATATGCAGGGACATTCAATTGCCCGGTCCTTCTCCTCGTCACCGCTCCTGATGCGGCAGGGGCAGTAGGGGCGGCCGAACTTTGTCTTATTGCGCACCAGTCCCCTGATCACGGTCATGAGCTGCTTTTCATCAGTGTTTAGTGTCCAGCCGTGTTTATGCGCATAGCCTTTTGCCCATTTGAGCATATCAGCCTGATCTGCATTTTCTTCTGTCATGGTATCTGACCCACTTTTATCCTGTATCGATAGATTATGTATTCGAGACGTTAGTCTTTGCGCTCAACTTCATCGCTTCTTTGCGGATTTTGTGATTCGCTGTGCCACCCGGTTGTAGGTGGCCATCACATCGCCTTTTTCGAAACGATAAACATCCTTGTCCAGTGATTCCCCGCTCTTTTTGTCCCAGAGTCGCATTGAGTCCATGCTGATCTCATCGCCAAGGCAGATGGATTTTCCCTGCCGTCCGAACTCGATCTTGAAGTCCACGAGGGTGATGCCCTGCGCCGCGAGAAGTGCAAAGAGGAGCTGGTTTATCTTTAAGGCGACCTTTTTGATCTTTTTGAGTTCTGCCGGTGAGGCGAGTTTGAGCGCTACGATAAGATCGTCATTGAGCATCGGGTCATGCCGTGCATCATCCTTAAAATCGATCACGATAACCGGAGGATCGAGTTTTGTCCCTTCTTTGAACGGGTAATTTCGTACAATCGAGCCGGCAGCAACATTGCGCACAATCACTTCGAGCGGGATCATCTCGAGTTCGCGCACTACCATGTGGCGGGGATCGATCATACTGACAAAATGGGTTTTCACGCCATTTTTCATAAGGTATTCAAAGAGGAATGCCGAGACTTCTGCATTATAACTCCCCTTGTTCATGAGCACATCTTTCTTTCCGCCATCAAATGCGGTGATATCATCGCGGAACTCAACAATGAGTTTCCGATCCACATCGGTATGATATACCGATTTTGCCTTGCCGGCGTACAGGAGTTTTTTCTGCTTCACGATCCACTGCTCCTTTGCTTAACTGTTTGTGCGAGCCGGTTTATTAGGGGTTGCAAATCAGGGGGGTACCAGCCCCGCTCAATATACTGCGGGTAGATGCAGAGCCGTTCTTTTAATTTTGCTTCACCGGCAATGATTTTGAGTTCTTCGAACGCAGGCCACGGGTGTTCTGGATTCACGTAATCGATGGTGAGCGGTGAGACGCCCCCGAGATCGTCCACCCCGCAAGGGATGAGTGAAGTGGCATCGATAAGGTTTGGGGGTATCTGGATTGCGATGTCACCGGGCAGGATGTCGCGCGCCATACGGATTATTTTACAAATTTCCTCTGTAGTGGGGATTGGCTGACCTGCCATGGGGGTGCCCGGTTTGGGGCAGAAGTTCTGGATGATGCACTCCTGTATGTGCTTATACTTCCGGTGAATATTACGGATTGCGCAGAGCGACTCCTCCCGGTCTGCCATTGTTTCACCAATACCGAGAAGCAGGCCGGTAGTGAATGGGATTTTGAGTTTACCGGCATCTTCCATCATCGCAAGCCTGACTTCCGGTTCCTTTCCTTTTGAGTTTGCGTGAGCCGGGATCCGTGCGGTGGTCTCAAGCATCAGTCCCATGCTGGCATTGACTGTACGCAGGTGCTCCATCTCATCAAACGTGAGTATGCCTGCGTTTGTGTGCGGCAGAACCCCGTATTCGATGCTCTTTTTGCACATCGCCTCACAGTAATTAAGAATGGTGGTATAGCCAAGTGGTTTGAGATATCTCTTAAACCCGGATTCCTCTTCCGGGTGCTCACCGAAGGTAAAAAGAGCTTCAGTGCATCCCATGGCCGCACCATGCCTTAGTGTAGTTTCGACTTCATCTTGTGCCATCAGGCATCCCTCCTTAACCGGAGTCCTGAAACTACAGTACCCGCACCGGTTCCGGCAAACGGTAGTAAGCGGTAAAAAAACATTTTTTGAGAAGGTGATGACCCGGTGCTGCATAATCAAAGTTCTCTTTAATAACTATTGAACGTTAATGTCTTGAATTGATAACAAGGGCAGTTAAAAAACAGAAATGGGAAGCATAAATTACTGGTGAGTGCATAGTTGACAATCATTGTAAAACAGACAATGTGCAATCAACATTGTTGGAGCAGGGATGTCAAAACAAGATAACCAATCTGGTGAGACCAGAAATGCGGCTGAATGTGATAGCGGAATAAGCTCTCCGGATGAACCGACACGGGCCGATCTGAAAAACTCACTGGATTTTGCGTTAAAGAAACTTCAGATTGTCGGTAGTGTAACCCGGCATGATGTGCTCAACCAGCTGACAGCGGTTGTCGGGTATACCGAACTGCTGGAGATGATGGTTAAAGACCCTAAGCAACTCTCTTATATTGAAAAGGAGAAGCAGGCGCTCGATAAGATCCGGCGCCAGTTTAAATTTGCCAAGGATTACCAGAATATTGGTACGGAACCCCCCTGCTGGCAGATGTTGAAGAATGTGATACACCATGCAATGGAGGATGCGGATTTACAAGCGATCCGGGTTACTGATCTTACCGGTGGCGCATCGGTATATGCCGACCCCCTCTTTGAAAAAGTCTTCTCAAACCTGTTCGAAAACACCCATCATCACAGCGGTGCTGCAACAGAGATCCGAATATCTCTGAGCCGCAACGATAACTCCATTGTGCTGGTTTTAGAAGATAATGGAATGGGCATTCCAGTGGAAAACAAGAACAAGGTGTTCGAGCGCGGCTATGGAAAAGGAACCGGCTGGGGATTATTCCTTGTCATGGAGATCCTTATGTTCACCGGTATGACAATAAAAGAGACCGGAGAGCCAGGAAAAGGGAGCCGGTTCGAGATTCTTATACCGCGAGACCATTTCCGGGAAGGGGTGGAACCGAAGGTAGTCGGATAGAGACCAACAAGGATAAAAAGGGTAAGTGAATTATCGCATCTTATCGATCTCTTCTGCATTCACGGCTACGTATACATCGATCTCCTTATTCTCAGGCCGCGTGAACCGGGCATCGTACCATTCAAAATCGCAGGTATAGGTGCGGGGAAGGTTTGTACCCCAGACGGACATCCAGACCGCAAGGAGCGCATCCGGCATGGGCCCGGCTGCTTTAAAGACCGCGTAGGTCTGGGCAGGAATCCTTGTAACTGCGAGCCCCGCAGGAATCGTGTCTGCCTTTGTCACTTCACTTCCGATTATATAGGAATATTCCCCGGTCCAGTCACTCTCGTATTCAGAGTATACGGCAAACATTGCCGGAGTCTTTGAGCGGTTGGTGATCTTTGACGCCATATTTTGTGCAAGAAATTCCTGCCAGCATGCAGGAATATCGGCAACACTCCGGCCATCCGCGTTTGAGGTCCGGCGTTTGATGCCCATCACAATCCTTGCGGGCATCTGCTTGACTGTAAATTCAGGATTATCCATTCCGGAATTATCGGCAGCAGGGTTGTTAAACCTGCGGGATTTCGCATACCCTGTAAAAAAAGTATATCAGCATCTTTTTTTCCACTCCCCGCATACAGCGTTATGCAATGTGCCCGCACGCTCTAATCCCGTATAAACCCATCAACTCAAAGACACGTCTGTCCTGTATTCTCGACCAGACAGAACGCGAAGCTTTTGCCCGTGCCATGCTGCAGGACGTCATCACTACCACCATTGATTCCCTCTGCACACCCGTTATTGTCTGCACCGAGCTCTATGACAGCGAGGATGTCCAGATCACGATAAAAGATGCCGACCTCAGTACTGCCCTCAATCAGATCCTTCCGGATTGTGCAGGGCCGCTCCTTATCCTCATGGCGGATCTCCCCCTTGCAGATCGCGCATCCCTCCAGCGGGTCACTTCTACAACGAGTGATATGGCGATAGTGCCCGGACGTGGCGGGGGTACGAATGTGATCTTTATTAAGGACACCAGACGGTTCCATGTCGATTACTATGGCATGAGTTTTTTAAAGCACATGAAGATTGCAGCGGATGAAGGACTATCATGCGAAGTGATCGACTCGTTCCGGCTCCACACGGACATTGATGAGAAAGAGGATCTCGTAGAACTGCTGATCCATGGTACCGGCAAGAGCAGAGCATATCTTGAAGGACTTGGTATCTCGTTAGTTGTTGAAAATGGCCGGGTCGGGGTGGAGCGAAAGCGATAGTTTTATCCTACTGTCTGGAAATTATCATGGTATGAACGGGCGGTCCGGACACTCGCTTATAGAACTCTTAAATAGCCCGGATCCTGATGTCAACCGGATCATCAATACTTTTGTCACACGTTTCAATGCGGCCTATGGAATTGCGGGCACTGACCGGTGGGATATCACCAAAGAGGACTGGCAGCGATATGAGTTCCTCGGTGACCGTGTGCTGAGTCTTATCATTGCCCAGTCGCTGTTCACACAGCGGGATGCGGTGCTGGACGAGGGATCGATGACCAGAATCTTAAGTGGTGTGGTATCGAACCGCGCACTTGACGCCCTGACGCGCCAGCATGAGAAGAAGGCATTTACGCGCCTGATACCAAAATCCATAGGGGGACAGAATACCTACGGTGAACGAATTACAGGTGGCGCGTTTGAGGCTTTCATTGGTGCCCTGTACTGTGAAGTCGGGCTTGATGATGTGGCCTTTTTTGTCAATGTAATCATGGAAGATGCGCTGAACAGCTACAACCCGAACCAGAACGCAAAAGGTATCCTGCAGGAATATTTCCAGAAGATCGACAAGTCTGAAGTCCCGGAGTACCGGGAGACGATGCGAAAGGGTCCTGACCACAGACCGGTCTTTACCTGCCAGGTTTTTCTCAAGAATGCACTTCTGGGTGAGGGAACCGGGGACAGCAAGCAGCAGGCAGAGCAGGAAGCTGCCCGGCGGGCACTGGAAACGCTTGGGCTTATTCGCCGGTGAACTGGGGAAATAAAAGAGCTCTGTAGAAACGCACATTATTCAAAGACTTAAGCATACAGAATGATATGAAAATTATCAATATGAGGGTACTCACCGTCATAATTTTCATCATCGGTTTCCTGCTGCTCACTGGCATTACCAGTGCCGCCCAGTCCAATACCTCTGTCTCATATCTTCCCGATGAAGGGAAGATCCTCATCAGGAATGAGATCACGTGGATCAAGATCGATCCGGTGAGTGATCATATCGTCGGCGACCAATTCACCGTAATAGGCACCACTAATCTTCCTGTTGGATCAAAGATTATTGGCGAAATATATACGCTACCTCCCAATTGCCCAAAAAATTGTTCCATCGATTTGGAAAAATATGGAATTCATAAAGAGACATTCGTAATTTCTGGCAGTTCTAATAATTTAAATGGATTTTCAGTTACTTTCAATACAAGTGGTCTGGTATCTGATGTGTTTGCATTTCGTATTGGTTCTGATGCTGTTGATTATACCACTTCAATCACCTTATTCCCGGACAAGTCACGGAATACCATTTATTCAATTTATCCATCCCATGTATCCAGTTCAGAAATATATTCGATTATCATTGATACAACGGAAAATGAAAAGTATTATACACGCCAGGTTCCTCCCTGTTTAAAATTGACCGGTTTGACTAGCCTTCCAGCGGGTGTGACAATTTCTTACAGTATTATTAGTGATGTTAATCTGTACCGAGAAAATTCTGAAAAAAATCTAATGATTCCTATCGTTCAAAATCGAGGTTATGTAATTCCGGGTGAGAAAGGACATGCCAATAGAATTTTTGTAGATATTGATGCATCACAATTGGATCCTGGTTATTATCGTGTATTCCTCTGGAACCCTGAGTTTAATGGCTCGGTATCGAATGATTTTTTGTCCACATCAATCGGAATTCGTCTCGTAAAGGAAACATCAAATGCCTCATCAATCTCGTGCCCGATACCACAGATTCCATTTCCTGAAGTGTCTCCCACAATTCAACCTGCACTCAGTCATTCTGTTACTCCTGCCGTACCACTATCAGTCACAGGTACCTTTGTGGCCCTGTTTGGTACGGGTATAGTCCTCCAAGTAGCACGACGAATCAGAATGGATAAAAGAAAAGCAGGTCCAAAAAAATAACAATTTTTTCAAAGGATTGTCCAATGATGGTTATGGCGCGTTGGACCAGATTACATTGTATAATAGAAATAAATAAACACATTTTTATGATTCTCTTCTTTATTTTATATGTTTAAAGGAGCACGTGAATGAAAAACCAAAATAATTCCTGGATCGTATCGGTTATTATCGTATTTTTCATGATTTTTTTATTTATCACACCCGTACTTGCAGCCTATGAAGGCAACAATGGTGCTATAGTCACAACTAATGAGAATTTAGTTGACAATGGTGCAGAACAATCTCTTCCGCCAGATATTCAGAACGACATAGCTGAAAAAATTGCAGCACAAGAGAAAGTTGAAAAAGCAATTGCTGAACGGGAGAAAAAATTATCAGAACACCTGCTCAAAATTGATGATTCCCGTGATATTACCCGTGAAATGAAAGAATTCACTCTCCAAAACGATGCATCGACAGCTGAGCGTGGAAATGTTGTCCCGGAAGGCGGGTTTATTCAGTTTTCTTCCGAGGGGAAAACCCGGGTGTTTTCAAGTGACGGAAAACAACTGTACTATGCCACAGATGCGAACGCTGAACAGATCAGAATCCCCTCCGGTGCAGAAATGCCGGTCACACATCTGATACCGGTTCCCTCCGGATCATCAATTCATCAGATGGGAAACAAAGATCATGTCATTTATAAAGGTAAAGTAATATGCACAGTTATTGATCAGGGAAATGATAATAATATTAATCATAATGTTTTTACTCCTAGTCCAAAAGGAAATTCATGGGTTGAATTCGCCGAGACTGATACATATTCACCTATCGGACAATTCCAAGCATTCTGGAAAATTCCTAATAGTCCGCTATTAACCCCCATTGCGCAAGCAAATATTCTGTTCAATGGTTTACAACCGAACGATGGTTCATTAATTCTTCAGCCTGTTACGGGATTCAATTTTGATACGCATAATAAAATCGATCCGAATGTTAATGCAGAAAATCAATGGACTGGTTCGGCTTGGATTTGTAGCACAGATAATGGTTTTTGTTTTGGCTCTAAACCAATTGTTCGTTTTTCTGAAGGAGAAGTTGCAGAAGGCGATGTGATCTGGAGTAAAAGCTTAAAAGAATATGTAATCACTCTAAAAAACAAGAATACGAATACACAAACGCAAAATAGTACCCGATTGTTTTTAAGGGTACCCCCACAGAATTACCGAGCAGTAGTAGTTTATGAAGCACATCCATCGTATCCCATTCAATTTGAGGATGAATTGAAAGTTGGAACTACAACATTTTACGGAATGTCAGCAAAGGATGCAAACTCCAAACCGATTTCCCTGAACTGGAATAAAAATATACTCTACGAGAGTCATCCGCTAATAAATGGTCTTTATGTTGATACATCGCAGGCTCCTTCGACAGTGACTCTTCGTACGGATTATACGTACACCATCACCCCCACTGCCGGAGAACATGGGACAATATCCCCAAATATCCCGATAAAAGTATTGGCGAAATCAAATCAGACTTTCACTATTACTCCGGAAAGTGGCTATGTTGTTGATTGGATCATTGTTGACGGAAATCCCGTAATCCCACAGAACCCATATACATTCCCCCAAGTCACCGCAAATCACACTATTTTTGTAACCTTCATATCTGACACACAGCCTATTCAGCCCCTTGTTCAGGCCGGCACGCCTTTTGATTCAAGCAAGTATCCCCAAAATTGGCCAGAGTCAGATCCCATGACATTCCAATGCAACTGGTCAGGGAACGGGCAAGTCTATATCTCCGGGAATGCTTCTTCTCTGAACGGGGTGTGGGCAGACGACGGGTTTACGATCACTATTCAGCCGAGCGGGGCCACATTCAACGCTTTTCCGCACTATGCATGCCAGCACGACATTATCGAGTTGACTAGTGGTATGCGGCCGGGGCTGAATACTTTCACGCTCATCGTAAGAAATTGGGGTTCGTATTCAATGAGTTACGGTTCATCAACAGGTTATGGGACTGACCAAATCCCGTATATTATCCAAGTGAATTCCCCAATGGGAATTACTGCGGCGAACCAACTATCGACGGAGAAGATGCCTTCATTTATTATCCGGAACGAAACCGGGCTTGTGGTTAACGGGACTGTCATGGTTGAGAGTAAATAGGTCAGCTGATAAGTTACTAAAATTTCTTTTTTGTGCTCTGTAGAAATGAGCATGAACCGATCGGGTTCACTCCGGAACTATAAAAATCGGCTCCCTCGTTTTTAGTATGAGCAGAATGAATGTTGTTCATTTTAATTAAGCAACAGTGTTTAACCTTTTGTGATTTTCATGGGAAACCCTTCACAACACTTGTATATGGTACTCATATTGAAGAAAAAATAATGT
>JAURZP010000112.1 GCA_030653335.1 Methanoregula sp.
CGGCCTTGTGCGCAGATGAAAACGGGCACTGGTCAAGCGTGAAGAGTGTGCCGCCATAACCGGATGGTTTACTGGACCGTACTTCGATCCCGTGACCTTTGAGCCAGGTTCCCAAGTTGACAGCATTCTCTTTTCCGGCAGTCCGTTGTGTGCCGGTTCCGGTCAGGAGTAGTGCGCTCGCTTCAATTGGGAATTGTGCGGCAAGTTCCTGCAATTGTTCAGCAGTCACAATCGTCACTGAACACGGCATAGAAATGATCCGGCTTCGGCGGTGCGGGCGTTCTGGAGTATGATCTCCTTTTTTTGCGAGAGTCCCGTAGAGTTTCCAGATCCGCCCGGCATTATAGTTCGCTGTATCAACTGAGACTCCGGAATCTGAAAACAGTGCATCCAGTGTACCAAGAACCGCTTTTACCAGTTGCGTTGATGGTTCATCATTGGGCAGATCGATCCGGTAGATAAGGTGAGCACCGTTGCCGGAATCGCCGGTCACTGGTCCAGGAAATCCCAATCCGGATAGCCAGCCGGCAATCTCTTCTGCTTTTGCCAGAGCGATTTCGTGCTCTTCATCAGTTGAAGAGACCCCGCTTGGTCGCACCGGGTCGATGTCGATCGGGAGCCAGCGGCGTCTCATAATATCCGCATCGGAAGTTGTTGCATCCGACCGCGTGAGATACATTTTGATCCGGTTTGCCCGTCTTGCCAGAAGTGCCTGGTTCACCATGTTTAACGTTACATAACAGCCGTGAATGGATGGGTCCGTATCAAGCACTTCTGCAAACCGGGCACATGCGGCATAATCGTTAAAGTATCCGCTGTGTATCGCATTATCGGCAAGCGCCCGTAGTTCGAATACCTGCCCCGGCGCTGAAAGGATCGTTATTGCCTGTGTAATCCCATTCGCAGGAATAAATGTAGGGGATGGATCGTTAGTCATGATCCATCACCACAATTTATGGATCCGGTCGTGTTCGTTTGATCCATATTCTGCGATTGTTCCTTGTTTTGTGATTGTTCTGTATGCACCACTTGATCCGTACGCACTACTTGATCCGTATTCCGCAATTGAACATAATGCTCTACCGCTTTTTTTGGATTGCACCGGATCTTAATGGTGTAGTGATTCCAGAATGAGCGGACTATCCCTATACGGTACACCTTCCCGCCTTGCTCCTTCATATCGCGTTGCAGAGCGGCAGGAATCTTAAGGAGCGGAATCTCCCGCATCACCAGTGCATGTTGCCGGAAGGGGTGGTGATGTTCTCCCGGTTTTTCCCCGGTTTTTTGAGATGAGGTTCCTTGTTTCTTTACGTGTGTCAATGGTATTTTGTCACACGGTAAGAGTCCTGACAGGACTTCCTCCTTCATTTCTGTTTTCTGCATTGCGATTCTCTGGAAGCCGATCGCCATCTCCATTGTATCGATCTCTTCCCCGATCCTTGCGGACCCTTCAGCAGATAAGAACTGCATAATTATCACGACCTGTAAATTTTTATTCAACAACGATTCATCGATACTGCAAGACTTCTTTGGGGTATGCCTCATGCGGGGTTACCGTTATCCGAGTTCCTCTTCTCTCCACATCTCAAGGTCCTCCATCCGGTACCCGAGATCGTTTATTTTGAGAAAGATTTCTTCGTTCATCCGGTCCTGCCGTTCCATGAGCGTGCAGACAAGGTCACGGTTCGCCCTCTCTGCTTTAACGTACGTTACTTCAGGATCCGGGCTGTAGATATCCTGCTCTGTCCGTTTCCGGATCGTGCTTTTAGATTCCCGTGAAGCACCGATATCCTGCCCGCGTAGTCCGGTCTTTCGGTTAACCAGTCGCGGTGCCTTGTGTGTACTTTTCTTTGTGGTGTCGCTGTTGCCAGCATTGTTCTTCTCCAGTCCGGCTTTGTCCGTAACGGACGCTGCTGCATCCCGTCCGGACAGATTGCAGAAAGGTCCGGTAACTCCGGCGCTTCTCTGCACGGGAATCTGTAATGATTCCCCGGTTGTGTTTTCCTGTTCTTTTGTTTCCATATTTGACCTCCTTTTTTTCTTTCTGACAGTCCCTGCAAGTGAGCTCACGCTCCTCATTTTTTTTTACACCGGTTCCGTGGTGACCGGGTATCGCTATGGCTCGTTGCTGGTCATGGCCATCTTTTTTTATAGACGGCAGGTGACCTGTCAAAGAGTTCCTGCAAATAATCCCCGATCACTGGTGTATCCAGCGTTACTGACGATGACCAAAAAAGGTAAAGAGCGAAAAGATTGGAGAGTGGTCGCTCGTTAACCTGTACCGCTTCCCCGCATTCAATGCATTTGTTGTTCCGGTTACGACAATGTTCTCTCTGATTCCTGCATAAGCCGGGAGTGATGACATACACTGGCGGATTGCTACACCGATCTTTGCCCGGATGGTTTTTGCAATCTCATTGAGCCCCGTTCCCAGTCGTGCGAAGGTATCTCGAAACATTGTATGAATCAACATCTTGGTTTTGGATATATAAGGGATTGGATGACTGCGAAAAATGTCGCAGTAACTCCATCCGTCCGGGTTCGTTAACGACCCGGATTATCCGGTTTTTTCCTTTGCGAACAGACACGCGGCACGAGCCGGGTCGAAATCCGGTTTTGCGGGCAGTTTTTGCGTGAAATGCTGATTGTTGGAG
>JAURZP010000120.1 GCA_030653335.1 Methanoregula sp.
AACAAATCTGTACTGATCAGTATGCCATTCTGTCCTGAATGTGGAAAACCCGTAGCCACGAACTCAAAATTCTGCCGGAACTGTGGGGCATATCAGCTGGAGGATGACTCGTCCGTTCAATTGTCCACACCATTAGCCGCACCTGCACCGGTTGCATCACCCCCACCTCCCCCGCAGCCTCGTCCGGTTCCCCCTCCGGTTGTGGTTCAGCCGATAGTGCAATCGGTCTGCAGTTCATGCGGCAGCCCACTCTCCCCTTCAGAGAAGTTCTGCGGGATCTGTGGGTCACGCGCAGGTCAAATTACTCCGGCATCATCCCCTGCACCCTCCCCCATAACTCCGGTATATGTGCCCGTTTTTGCCCCATCAGAGTTACAGTCACCTGCGCCGGTTATGGGAGAACCGGCAGGAGTCCGGACCTGCACTGCCTGCGGGACAGTGATCAAACCCGGTGATAAATACTGCAGCAAATGCCTTGTCATGGTACGGGATAACCAGCCGGCAGCACCCGTCCGCTCTCCTGTTCAAACCCCCCCGGGAGTTTCTCCTGCCCCATCAGAGTTCCAGTCACCTGCGCCGGTTATGGGAGAGCCGGCAGGAGTCCGGACCTGCACTGCCTGCGGGACCGTGATCAAACCCGGTGATAAATACTGTAGCAAATGCCTTGTCATGGTACGGGATAACCAGCCGGCAGCACCCGTCCGCTCTCCTGTTCAACCCATCCCGGCAGTTGCTCCTGCATCCTATGTCTGCGCATCGTGTGGCAGCCCTATCACCGGCGCGGAAAAATTCTGTGGTGTCTGCGGTGCAACTGTAGCTGCCCGCGTTCCTGCAGCGGCACCCCCACAACCCATCCAGAAAACCTGCAGCGCTTGCGGAGCACCGGTCAATGACACCACAAAATTCTGCGGGGGGTGTGGAGCGCCTGTTGGCGCATCCTTTCGCACCGCCACGGTAACCTCACCCGCCCCATATTCCGGTGTTGCACCCGCAATACCGCAGGATGGAGAGCAGGTTATCGGTGTGATTGGCAATGCCCGGAAGATGAAGATGCTGGGCGCTGCATGGGATACCTATGCGCTGGTAGTCACCGATCGTCGCATGATCCTTGCCCAGCTCACCGCAGACATGCTCAATGCTGCTTACAAGGATGCAGCGGAAAGGGCAAAGGCAGACGGTAAGGGATTTTTGGAACAGTGGGCACACCAGATGACCGTTGCTTTCCAGTACTGCCAGAAGTATGAGACCATGACGCCCGAGTTTGCACTTGCAGAGACGAAAGGGAACCGGGCAATAGAGAATCTGCGAATCTCTGAAATCAATCTGAAAGAGAAATCGAATAAAAAATCAATTGAATTTGCCGAATTCATCATGACCGTTCAATCCGCTGATGGGAAATTTGAGTTTCATATCGGTGAGGATGACCGTTTCATCAATATTCTTAAGGCCGCCTATGGCGAAAAGGTGCACATGCCGTTTGGGTACTTCAGGGCCGGTGGGGTAAGGATCAAATTTTTCTGATCTTTGTTCCTCTTTTTTTAAAGAACAACTCGAAGTGTCGAGACTATGCTCACGGTTATCCGGTGAGAAATGCCGGGCAGGGGGGTAAATTTTGGATGTTACAATGGAAAAACCGTGAATAATTACAAAAACCTTAATCATCTTTTATAGTAGACACAAAAGAGTATGAAATGGGTCTTTTGTCTTTTGATTCTTGCTGTCATCGCTCTCTGTGCCGGGTGCACAACGGTCAATACAACACCGGCGACTCCTCTGGCTGTAACTCCCATCCCGCAGTCTGTATCCGCGACTCCCGCAGTTGTACCCAACCTTGTGGGGAACTGGACCGGTCCTGCGAAAGGATATACTGAAGGGATAGGGTTTCGGGACAGTCAGTCGGTAAATGCAACGATGTCGGTTACTCAGCAGCAAGACCGGGTATTTACCGGGAATCTGTCTATCCCTTATAGGAACGGGACGGTAAGAACAGAAGGATTTGCCGGCATCATCAGCCAGGATGGAAAAACCTTCCGGATTGTTGAATTTGATCCCCATGAATCTGGTGATGGAGTGATCCTGTCAGAAAATGCGATCGAATGGGTGTTCATATTTGTTGAGGAACCGCAATCCATCATGCTCGATTCCTTTACACGCACGCGGTAAGCAACTGGGACCCATTAAACTATTTAAAAAAAATCACGAACCGACTGAACCGGACGATAAATTTTGTCCGGATTACTCCCCGGCCCCCTGATCCAATAGCGAGATCTGGATCGCCTCATCAAACTCCCGGGTCAGTTTGTTGCGATACACGGCTTGCACCTCGATGGGAACCGTGCATTCAGGGTCTGGAAGGATTTGGAGGGTTACACCTCTCTCTTCACCATGGGGAACCATGAAGGGTTTTGGAATCTTTGAAGCTTCACATCCTTTGACACTCAGGCTGATATTATACGCAAATGATTTTCCGGTATTTCTGACCAGCAGATCAATGGTATACCCGCCGGTGGGTTTTTTTTGTATACTTCT
>JAURZP010000126.1 GCA_030653335.1 Methanoregula sp.
TTGTCCAACCGGATGGGACACTGCTCGTCACGACAAAGATCACCGAAGACACACTCCAGCGGATTAAGGAGATCGACTGCAACAACATTACTGACCCGGCATTTCTTTTTCGCCTGCTTATTGGCACCTACATCACCGGGTTCACTGTGATCCGGCTCACCACAAAACAGCGTTTTTCCCCGTTCGTCCGCACGGTTGTCCGGGACTTTTCCCAGATGACGATCGGCCAGGAAGTGGTAGAAGAGACCGAGTCTGTGATTGCGATAAAAGATCTCCTCAATCCCTCAGAGATGCCGTTTGAAAATACAATCAAACGCATGTTTGTGATCGTCAAGACCATGCACGATGATACAATCACTGCTTTAGAAACCCGCAACAAGGCGCTTGCAGAGGATGTGATCAGCCGCGACATGGATGTGGACCGGCTCAACTGGCTGATAGCCCGGCAGACTAATATGATCATGCAGAACGCATCACTATCCAGAAAGATGGGGATCTCAACAAGCATGGCAATGCACTATTACATGCTCAGCCGGATCATCGAGCGGATCGGTGACCATGCTGTCAGGATTGCCGAGAACACCCCGCAGATTATCGAGGGGGAACTCGACAAAGAGATCCTTGCGGCAGTAAAAAAGGCAAGTTCCCTGTCTATGGTGAACTTTGACCGGAGCATCATCTCGTTTTTTAATGCTGATATGAAGGACGCAAACCGGAATATCGAATCGATCCATGCGCTCGAAACGATCTGCGGGGATATTAACAACATGGCGCTCAAGCAGGATACCCTTGTGGCAATCCATGTCGGGTATATTGCAGAGAGTATCCGGAGGTCGGGGGAGTATGCCGGGGATATTTCTGAGACGGTGATTAACCTGCTCATGGAAGGCGAGCAGGCACAGCAGAGGACAACAGGTACAAAATAAAAAATACCCCAACTCGTTTTCCCCGTAATTTTTTAATCGCCCCGCCATAAAGCCGGGCCACGTTCTGGGCAAGTTTGCCAAAAGGGGATAAAATCTGTTACAGGAAGGTGCTTCCACTGATCATAACGTCCAATCCATCTGCCCCAACCACGACTTATTGGTTTTAAGGCTTTATTTCCCCTGGAGATGTGGTCTGTTGTCAGTTCAATTTCGATTCAGGACGCAATTATGACCGCTGGATAATCAACTCGCTCAATGGATGCACCGCAGTTTCCTGTCCGAACACAAGGAGCAGGATTGTGGAAAAACCCGTGCATCACAATCGTTTATAAACCCTTATCAGGGCAAATGGGGCTTTATATGTAGTCCGCTCCAGTGGAAGAAAAGGGGTATATGAATACTCTGATTTGGCCGGAATATCCAAATACACAGGATAATTCAACAGAATACTAAAATCGTTCAGAAGCGAGCGATTTTTTCTCTCCGATACGTGCTCTTTTTTTCCACATTTACACGGGGGGTACCTATACGATTTGATCGGAAAAATGGTCCAACTCATGTGGCTTTTTTTTTTTTTTATAGAAGTCCCGCAAGGTAACGAAACTCTCCTTACCAAAACAAAAGATCCAAACAAAACTGCACATGCAAAGCGAAACAGAAAAACGGGGTCTTTGATGCCCGTCAATGTGCATTGGGTCTCATAAAACAGCAGCGAAATTCCTAAAATCGGGGAAATAAACTACCGGGAGGTTTATTGGAAAGCGGCTAGGGTCTGGATCTTATACACTGAGGAGGCCGCTCCGTATCAGGGTGTTGCGCAATTGCAGATGCTCTGATCGATCCGGTGAAAGTAATAAAAAAAAAGAAAATTTCTTTTAGCGCCGCTCTGCAGTCATAAGAAATATGGTAAAATCCCGCGGCTTGCCCGTGCTGGACGATGTCTTGTGGATCGTGGCGGCCTGACTGAACCTGACAGAATCAAACCCTGCCTCATCAAAAACCTGCTGCAGGTTTTTCCGGTCAATGCCTTCGTGCTTCGCAATACCGGGGGCTTCATGGAACTCCCCGTTATCAGAATCGAGATCGGCAATCGCAATTCTCCCTCCGGGCAAAAGGAGTTCATGAAAAGTCCGGGCCGCAGCGGCAATGTCGCTTACATGATGCAAGGTCATCGAACTCACGATCATGTCAAACACCTCAAGTTCTGCAGTATCCTGCCCGACACTCCATTCCCGTGGTTCGATATTGATGATACCATCGGTTACGAGTTTTTCCTTAAGCACCTCAAGCATACCTTTTGCTGAATCAACTGCGATAATTCGCCCTGCATGCGGGGCGATCCGCAGGGCAATATTTCCAGTGCCGGTACCGTAATCCATCACCCGCTCTGTCCCATCGGGTTGCAGGGCGTTAATCATCGCATCGGCAATCGTCTTTGCCATCTGCACCCGCCCGGGATCTTTGTCCCAGAGTACTGCGGCCTTATTGAAAAAATCTGTCATGGGCACTCATCTTCCGGTAAGGTATTTTACAAAATTTATTTCCCGTCCTCACCTAGTGATTCCCGGCTCCGCATCTGGTAGAGCACCATCGGGTCCATCTCGCGGTGCTCTGTCTGACCCGTGCGCATGATCACGTTGGTAACTCCGGAGTTCACGATCATCTTTGAGCAGAGGAAGCAGGGCCAGATCTGCGTGAGCGCTTCAGTCTCGACATCAAACCCGGCAAGGTAGAGGGTGCATCCCCGGGCCAGTTTTCCCGCCTGGAGCAGGGCATTCATCTCGGCATGCACGCTCCGGCACCGCTCGTAGTTGGAGCCGGATGGGATGTTGTGGTCTTTTCGCCAGCACCTGTTTAACTCAGTGCAGTCCATCTGTTTCCGTGGAGCACCAGTATAGCCGGTTGAGACGATTGTATTGTATTCATCCACAATGATCGCGCCAAAGTTCCGGCGGAGACAGGTCCCCTGGTGAGCGCACCGCAGGGCAAGGTCGAGGAAATATTCGTGACGGTTGGTTCGCATCTACAAGAGTTTTGGAAGGCGGAGTAATAAAGTGCAGGGTTTTTTTTCAGACCGGCAATTACCTGATCCAGGACTCCTTCCCGCTCGCTCTATGTATCGCCATGACGCGGCAACATTAGATCTGATATTTTTTTGGGTGTATCGCACTTTTTATAAACCACTACAACCAATCATATAGCACAGTTATTCAAATGACTGTTTGAGAACTAACATGTTTGGAGAAAATAAATTTGGCGGCCAGAGAAATTTTGGCGGCGCAAGAGATCAGGGCCCACGTGAAATGACCAAGACAACCTGTTCAGACTGTGGGAAGGAATGCGAAGTACCCTTTAAACCAACCGAGGGCAGGCCTGTATACTGCAGGGACTGCCTCCCGAAACACCGGAAACCCCGGTTCTAATCTCATAAATTTTTTCACTTTTATGCAATCGTTTTGTTATTCTGCTTAAAGACGGTAAGGTGTCGGTTTATCTAAAAAGGCACTTAAGTCTCTGTCAGTATCAGATGCTGATTGTGCAGAACCCGGAAAAATTACCTCAACAGGGAAATGATTACTGCAACATGTATGAGCAGAAATAACGGCACAAGGTAAAATTTCAGTTTCCTTATCTTGTGCCGGAAGATGAGCATCGAGGCGAATGCACCAAAGGGGCCAAATGCTGCAAAAAGCAGCAGCAGATTCTCCGGGATCCGCCATGCATTGTTCTTTGCTTTTTGCTTATCACTTGCAAAGAGGAGAAACGCAATAATATTGAGAACTGCGTAGAACACAAGAAAAAAATCTGTAACGGAAATTGCAGTCACCCTTGTTGCTTTGCGTAATTGAGTTATTGCTTTTTTGTTCTTGATTCCATGTACTTCTGCAACCAGAGCTTAACGAGATTTGTGCCAGAGGATTTTAAAAAACTAA
>JAURZP010000349.1 GCA_030653335.1 Methanoregula sp.
CAGCTATTTCGGAATTTTTTCGTTTATTGAAGAGTTCATCCTCAAGAAGGATCGCCCCAAGCAGGAGCGATGAGACATTGGGATCGGTTAAATATTTCTTAATTTTGCGCATTAACTCCTCTGCCGCCTCTTCCTCCGGCATGCCGTGGGATACATAGAGTCCCATGGCAGCAGTGACAATATCTTCAAGCGTGATTCCGCAATCGCACAACCTCTGTTCAATCTCAAACATATGCATAGGTGTTGTACCGAATGGACTATTATATCGTTGTGGGTTTTACCGATATCTTCAAACTGGAATGCATCGAAATATATGATTTGATACTTATGGGATTCCTCTCGGAAATACCAGATGTTACGTTCAAAAAACCGCTCTTCTGCGCAATTTTAGGAAATACCCTGCTCTCAACTGTACCGGGCGTGTCTGGTGCCGGGGGAACTCCTGAAAACACCCTGCTCACCCCTATTCTGGATGCAGAGCTGATTGTCCATGGCGCAATCACGAGTTATCCGATAAAACCAAATACACCTACGGGTTGTCCTACACCCGCATCGATTACCCGATCGATGATGGAATTATGCGGCCTGCAGCCATTATTTATCAACGCCGGGCTTCGCCACATCCCTACGGTCACATGTCTTGATGTGTACGGAGAGATTGGCGATGATCCCCGGTTCCGTGATGCATTGCCCAGGGCACAGAAACTTTTCAAACAGGGGAAATGGATTGGAAAATATCTATCAGGATCCAGCGATCTCATCGTGCTGGGAGAATGTGTTCCCGGAGGAACAACCACCGCGCTTTGTGTAATGCGTGCGCTCGGGTACGATGCATCGGTAAGCAGCAGTTTTGTTGATAATCCGGTCTCTCAAAAAGAAGAGATTAGCCGGATGGTGCTTGCACGTATCAAGGCAGATCACGTCACCGCGCCATTGGATGTACTAAAATATACCGGTGATCCAATGATGCCCGTTGCGGCTGGAATTTCCAGCACCTATACCGGGCAGATCATCCTTGCAGGGGGCACCCAGATGCTTGCGGTGAGTGCAATAATTAAAGCAATGGGATTACCTCTTCCCTCTGTGGCTACAACATCGTATGTGCGACACGATCCTTCGGCTAATGTGGAGCAGATCGCCCGGCAGATTGGTGTAAAAATTTTTTATGTTGACCCAGGGTTTGGGGACCTCGGGCATGCTGGACTTGCACGGTATTGCATCGGTGAAGTCAAGGAAGGAATGGGGGCGGGTGGAGCAATGTGTCTTGCCTATCTTCTTGGGCACTCCTCTGGAGAGATTCGGGAAAAAATCCTGAGTACGGTGAGTGCTTACAGCTGAACAGAATTATAGTGCATCAATACAAAACATGAGGATGATGCGTCCTATCTATGTTGTCAATAATTTCGGACAGTTCAATCACCTCATTCACCGCGCATTGAGAGATCTGGAAATTGATGTGGAACTTGTGCTTAATTCCACTTCGAAAGAACAGGTTGCCGAAGGATGCAGGGGAATTATTCTTGGGGGTGGCCCGGCCATTGAGCGTTCAGGGAACTGCAGCCAGTATCTCGATCTCGGATTACCGGTGCTGGGGATATGCCTTGGCCTTCACATCATTGCAAAAAAATTTAACGGGGATGTGCATTCCGGTCGCAGCGGAGGATACGGTCCGGTTGAAGTTGAAATCTGCAAACCTGATGAGATCCTCGCAGGTTACCCCGGCAAAGTGAGTGTCTGGGCATCTCATGCCGATGAAGTATCACGGTTACCGGATGGATTTACGCTGCTTGCCCGCTCATCCATCTGCAGTAATGAGGCTATAGCCCATCTGGATAAACAGATATATGGACTCCAGTGGCATCCGGAAGTGAGTCATACGTTCGAGGGAAAACGCGTGTTTGAAAATTTTGATAAGATCTGTAATGAAAACCATCAATAAGCGATTCTTTCTTTCTCATTTAATATTTTCACAACCTACAATTTCTTTCTGATACCTCAAGAAAAATAGATTAAACAAAAAGACGCTTTCGTGATAATATGGAACAGAAATCCTGTAAGTTTTTTGATTTTCATTGGTTGATAATTTTATATATTCCCAGAT
>JAURZP010000127.1 GCA_030653335.1 Methanoregula sp.
CCGCGTAAAATCCCAATCGTTCCTGTCCTCACAAACTCCTTAACCCCATACTGGCGCAGGAGTTTTTCGAGTGCATCGATCTTGTCGGTCTCGCCAATGACCTGAAGCACAAGTGACTTTGGACTCACATCCACAACCGATGCCCGGAAGATTGTTGCAATCTGCATAATCTCTGCCCGTGATGTTCCCTGCTCTGCCGTGACCTTGATAAGCGCAAGTTCCCGTTCCACCCGCTCGTTCTCGGTCAGATCAGAGACCTTGATGATATCGATTAACTTGTTGAGCTGTTTCATGATCTGCTCAACTTTTGCATCATCGCCAATCACAACGATCGTAATCCGGCTCATACCCGGTTCTTCGCAGGGACCAACCGCTAAGCTCTCGATATTGAATCCCCGGCGCGAGAAAAGCCCGGTGACTCTTGAGAGGACACCGGCCTTGTTCTCAACAAGTATCGACAACGTGTGCGGTTTCATCGCGGGTGCCCCCCAATCATCTCATTGATCGCAGCACCGGCAGGAACCATCGGAAAGACATTCTCTTCCCGCTCGATCCTGAAGTCCATGACAAACGGACCATCGCAATCGAGCGATGCCTGGAATGCCGGAAGCACATCTTCCGGAGTATCGACCCTCATTCCTTCAATACCATAGGCATTGCCGATCTTCACAAAGTCAACAGCGGGCAGCTCGGTAAAGGAATACCTGCGATCGAAGAAGAGCTCCTGCCATTGCCGGACCATGCCGAGATACATGTTGTTTAAGATCGCAATCTTCACCGGAATCTTGTTTGCGGCAACCGTCCCCATCTCCTGGATGTTCATCTGGATACTGCCATCACCGGCAATAACAAAGGTCGGGACATCCGGCCGGGCAAAATGCACACCGATTCCTGCAGGAAATCCAAAGCCCATGGTGCCCAGTCCACCGGATGTAATCCATGTCCGCGGGTTGTGGAAGCAGAAGTGCTGCGCAGTCCACATCTGGTTCTGGCCGACTTCTGATACGATCACCGCTTTGTCTTTGACAAGGTCGCTCAGTGTCCGGATAACAAACTGCGGGTGCAGTCCTCCGGTTGACGGGCATTTTAGCGGGTGGTGCTGCTTCCAGTGCTTGATCTTCTTTAACCAGATATCATGGGCACCTTGCGTCTTCATCAGCGTAAGGACATCTTTTAAGACCGCCTTGACATCGCCAACAATCGGCACATCGATTCGCTTGTTCTTGCCGATCTCGGCCGGGTCGATATCAATGTGAATGATCTTTGCATGGGGAGCAAAGGTCTCGATCCTGCCGGTCACCCGGTCATCGAACCGGGCACCAATCGCGATCATGAGATCGCATTCAGTGACAGCAAAATTTGCGTACTCTGTCCCGTGCATACCCAGCATACCGAGGTTGAGCGGGTGATGGCAGGGGATACAACCGATCCCCATCAGCGTAGTGGTGACAGGGATAGATGCAAGGGTGGCAAACTCCAAGAGTTCGGGCGAGGCATTCGATGATATGATACCCCCGCCGGCATATATCAGCGGCCGCTCTGCGTGACTTAGCAGTTCAAGGGCTTTTTCGATCTGGCGTTTGTGCCCTTTATAGGTTGGATTGTAACCGCGTAGAATTACCTTATCAGGCAATTTCACATCTTCAGCCAGGCCGGTACTCACATCTTTTGGCATGTCAATTAAGACCGGGCCCGGTCTACCAGTACCTGCGATATAGAACGCTTCTTTGACAGTCCGGCTGACTTCACCGGCACTCTTCACTAAGTAATTATGCTTTGTGATCGGCAGCGTGATGCCGGTAATGTCTGACTCCTGGAAAGCATCGTTTCCTAAAAGACTCGTTGGTACCTGCCCGGTAATGGCAACCATTGGGGTCGAGTCCATGTAAGACGTAGCAATACCGGTGACAAGGTTACATGCACCGGGGCCGGAAGTGGCAAGGCATACCCCTACACGACCGCTCGCCCGTGCATACCCGTCTGCTGCATGCGCTGCTGCCTGTTCGTGCCGTACAAGGATGTGACGCAATGGTGAATTAAAGAGTTCATCATAGATAGGCAACACCACTCCTCCGGGGTATCCAAAGATAATTTCGGTACCTTCGCGCAGGAGTGATTCAACGAGTATTTTTGCCCCGGTTTTCATGTTCTTCCCTCAGTAGTCTGTTCATGCCGGCGATCATCGCCTCAACGCTCGCCATGATAATATCCGTGCGTGCGCCGCGTGAAGTAATTATCTTCCCGTCTTTACTTAATCTTACTGTCACTTCAACCAGTGCGTCCGTGCCCCCACTGATCGCATCTACGTGATACTCTTCTAACCGGATATCGGCAAGTTCGGCAACAGATTTTCTTAAAACCTGCATGGCGGCATCAACCGGTCCGTCTCCAGTTGCTGCACCGGTGATCTCCTCACCATTGACTACCATTGTTACTGAAGCAGTTGGTATCATGTTGCTTCCGGAGATTGCAGTGAACTGCTTTATCCGGATCACCGGTTTGCACTCGATTGCGAGCACTGCATCAGCAATCGCCATGAGATCGGTGTCCGATATCCGTTTGCCCGCATCGCCGATTTGTTTGATCCGCTTTAAGATCTCTTTGAGTTGCGGTTCATCCGGTGTGTACTTCATCTCGTTGAGCGCGGCCTCAACCGATGCAGAACCGGAATGCTTGCCAAGCACTATCCGTCGCTTTCGGCCAATCTCTTCGGGTTTGATCGATTCATAGGTGGACGGTTCCTTCATGACCCCGTGAGCATGGATGCCACTTTCGTGAGTAAAGGCCATCTCACCAACAACTGCTTTGTTTACCGGCAACGGCACACCGGTTAAGCGCGAGACAAGGGTGGAGAGATGATAGATCTCTTCTTTTTTGATCCGGGTCTGGTACCCGTACAGCACTTCAAGTGCCATGACAAGTTCTTCGAGTGCTGTATTTCCTGCGCGTTCACCCAGTCCGTTCACTGTTACATGCGCACAACCGGCACCAGCTTTTAGGGCAGCAACAGTATTTGCGAGCGCAAACCCGAGATCATCGTGGCAATGAATTGACAGCGGCGCAACCCGGCAAAGTGGCGGGATGATCTCAGCGATCTTCTCCGGAGTTAAGAGCCCGACCGTATCGCAGAAGCAGAGACGGTCAGCTCCACACCGGACACCTTCTGTAAAGACTCCGTTTAGGAATACCTGGTCCGCTCGTGAAGCATCCTCTCCGGATAACTCCACAATAAGCCCCCGGCTTTTTGCGTACTCAACCGCATCCCATGCCATCTGCGCTACCACTTCACGCGTCTTTCTCATCTTCTTTACGATGTGCAGATCGCTCACCGGAATCACGAGATGGACAGAATCTGCGCCAAAATCAGCCGCTGCATCAATGTCGCCATTCAAGGCACGCACATACGTGCAGATCTCTGCTGAAAGCCCGGCCTCAGAGATGAGCTTAATTGCTTCCCGTTCGCCGACAGAAGCAACAGCCGAACCCGCTTCAATCACATCAATGCCAATCTCATCAAGTTTGATGGCAATCTCAAGCTTCTGTTGCGGGGTTAATGAAACGCCGGGCGTCTGTTCCCCGTCCCGCAATGTAGTATCAAAAAAACGTAGCCTTTGGCCCAATAAAACAACCACTCATGGCAGAATTCACCATAGATACAAATTGGGAAAGGAAATATTTATACATTCTCTGATATTTTCTAATTAAGGATCTAAAATTCAGATGCAAAAAACTGAAAGTTACTGGACGGAATTAAAAAAAGGCAGTAAATAACAAATAAACGGAAAAAATCCAATTTTTACCGGGAGAGAAAAATACGTCAGCCATAGCAGAAAAGATCTCATCCGATCTTAAAAATCTCAAATCCGCACGCACAACCGGAGAACTCGGCACACTGATATCATCTCTTGTGCTACTCTATTCTCCAAATGACATCCAGCAGATGCGCCACAATTTTTACGATAAGATTCGTAATGTAACTCCGCAATATCGCGATCGCCTTTACGCAAAAGTAACAGAACATCTTCTGGGAACCTGGCAGACGATAAGACTCCTGCATCAGCAGGGTGCATTTTCTGAAATGAAAGAACCGGTGCCGGTACATGTGAATACGTACTGGGACATGGTCGCTGTACAATGCAATGACACTGTATTCAGAGATGATTCTCGTCTCCGTCTCTTCAAGTTCTTAATCGCCGCCTTTTGCATGTTTGTAAAACACGAACCGGGACACCCGGCCGGCACCCCGTTTCCCGGAGGAGACATGGTCCAGTATATCGATGGAATATATTATTGCCCGGTACGGGAGAAGGCAAACGAAGTCGATGCCGCTCTATGCCCGTTCTGTCCTGCCCTGCAAACCCCTTCAATCGGTTACTTAAAACCACCGGTGAATGCCAGTGACAACCAAAAACAGGAGTTCATAAGAAACTGCCATGACTTTCACAACTTCAACGGGTGACTCTTTTTAAAAAATCTGATCAATTAAACCGGTCAATGAGAGTTAAGGAATTTTTTTTTAAAAACAAGGTAAAAACTGTTATATTTTACCGGTCTACATTCTGTTGTTAACTTTTTGCCGATAAAAAAACGAGTCTTTCTGGAGCAGTCATATGAATAC
>JAURZP010000129.1 GCA_030653335.1 Methanoregula sp.
GAAGTCCTCTTCCTGCACGGAAAAACAAAGCGGAAGGACCGGGATGAGATGGTAACCCGGTTTGCTGATAAGAAAGGACCAAAAATCTTTATCCTGTCCTTAAAAGCCGGGGGCACAGGGTTGAACCTGACTGCAGCAAACCATGTCTTCCATATCGACCGATGGTGGAACCCGGCTGTTGAGGACCAGGCAACTGACCGGGCGTTCCGGATCGGGCAGTCCAAAAACGTGGAGGTACATCTCATGATTGCCGGAGGAACACTTGAAGAGAAGATCGATGCGGTGCTTGAAGATAAGCGGGCACTGGCAGGGAGCATCATCGGCACCGGAGAAGACTGGATCACCGGCCTTTCAACTGAGGATCTCCGTGAACTGCTCTCACTCAGAAAAAGTACCGCAGGAGGTGTGGCACTATGAGCTACTGGGGAGATTACTACCCGCCGGCCAATCCGATAAAGGTCAAAGACGGGATTGCAGCCCGGAGCAAAAAGGGCGATATCGGAGAGACGTGGTGGTCAAAACGGTTTATCGGGGCTTTGGAAATGATCGGGATCGGTTCGCGCCTCCAGCGGGGAAGAACCTATGCCCGCAAGGGACAGGTCATCAATATCTCCATCGTCAATGCCGTAGTCCATGCGCAGGTTCAGGGAACCAACCCAAGGCCTTATAGTATCAAAATATCATTTACTCAATTCAACGACAAGCAATGGGATGAAATCTTCGATGCCCTCTCTTCGCAGGCGCTTTTTACCGCTATGCTCCTCGGAGGTGAGATCCCAAAGGAGATTGAGACCGTCTTTGCCGGGGTCAAACTCTCGCTTCTGCCATCCACCCACAGAGAGATCCAGACCAATTGCAGCTGCCCTGACTCAGCAAATCCCTGCAAGCATATTGCCGCAGTCTATTACATTCTTGCAGAGAAGTTTGATCGTGACCCGTTCCTCATCTTCACCCTTCGCGGGCGGAACCGTGAAGCGGTTCTTGAAGAACTCCGGAAGCGGCGGAGCAGTGTTGATACAGAAGAAGAGGAGATTGGACCTGTTCCGGCCCTTCCAGCGGTTCACGAGCCAAAAAGATCCATTGGGCCCCCGCTTGCCGAGTGCCTGGACACGTTCTGGGATGCCGGAGAGACTCTCGACAACTTCCCGATATACCTGCATAAAAAGCCCGAACTGGAAGCCGCAGCACTCAAACGGCTGGGGCCATCCCGGTTCAGGATCGGGAATAAAGATCTCTCGGATTTGCTGGTGCCGGTGTACGCAAAGGCTCGTGAATATGTAGTAAAGGAGATCAAACGAGCGGGATCGGATGTCTGAAACAATACGTGAAAGGCGATATTTTTTTTAATCAGATCACGATCGCTTTTTCTTTTGAGCGGATGGTAGGGAAAAAGACATTTCCTCGCCATCGGTAAATCGTTTCCAGTTGAGCTGGTTGAACATTTTTATTTGGAGAATCGCTCCCTTGTTCCTGGTATTGAGAACGGAAACACTGCTTGAAATAAACGGTGGGACCATGAGAAGCTCCTCATCGTCAATGATCAATTCAAGGGTATTTTCGAAGTTCATAAATTTACTCATCTCAGCAAATTCCGGTGGGGCGAATGGGGGCGGAACTTTGAACTGTTCCGTGGAGATGACATGGAGATCTGCATTTTTTCCCGAAAATAATTTCTGCAATTTCCCCAGAAGAGCTGAATCATCCGAAATGACGAGGAGTTGCAGTGAAACATCTTTTATTTTAACATTCTCAATGAATGGAAGATATCGTTCACCTATCATACAGCTGATCTGGCGTTTCGCTTTCCCTAAGAGATCGCGGATTTTATATTCGATGTTGGCATCTCCGTAGATGGTCCAGAGAGCATCCTCCTTTTCGGTCAGTACCTTCTTTTTCTCGAGTATTATGAGCGCCGCTAATGCCTGTTCTCCTGCACTCCTGTGTTTGTCCATGAGGAGGTTGATCGCCATTCCTGGTGAGATTGCACTATACCGGGCCGGTTTTGTGACCCTCTTTACGGCAAGTCCCATATCTGTAAGACGATCTAATGCCTCGTAAACGCTCGGCTTTGACAGGGAGAGATAATCAATGATCTCCTTTGCTTCCGCATTATCGTACAGGACCAGCGCGGCGTATACACTCGCTTCATTGTTGGATAGCCCGAGATCATTGAGCGATTTTATGAGGGGCACGGGAATGCACTCCATACATATAATATACCTAGTCAGTTGTTAAAAAATATCCTACTGGATCAATTAACCTTTTAACAATGTACGTTACACTATACAAAGAGAGTAGTAAAAAAATATACTACACAAATCTAAAAAGATTGAGGGAAATTTATGTTCACAATTGAACGTTACGACAATAATCACCGAAAACCGGGACGAACAGGAATCAAAAAACCTGTTTTCACATACTGTAGTATTGCACATAAGAACAGAACGGGCCCGATGCAGATCCTGTTATTTGCAGGGACCCTGCTGACGATTTGTACCTTAATAGGTACAGTCAGTGCAATGGAAACGACCGAATCTGTTGCTGCCGCAGCTAAAGTCTATGTTTCGAACGTTACCTATGATCCTGGCTCAATGTATGATGGAGATAAGGGCATAGTTCATATCACAGTCATCAATGGGAATACGGATACAGCAATTATTTTCAACCATGCACAACTTACAGATGATACCATCAGGACCGTAAGCAGATCCTATGACACCTCCTCAAATATTGGGCCCGGTAAGTCACGGGACTATTTCTTCGAAGTAATTGCAAATGGAAAGGAAGGTTACTATTACCCAACGTTTTCCATAAGTTTCCTTGAAGCTGGCAGCCTGTATTACCGGACATTTGCCGAGATCGATAATGATCTCCCCGAGATGACAT
>JAURZP010000130.1 GCA_030653335.1 Methanoregula sp.
AACAAACAAATTTTCAATTGACTCCAGTATAACATATTTTTTTGCAATATTTGTCATGAAATATCACCTATACTATTAGTTATCTCTCCCCATGCATAATTCTGGTAAAAGAATCCAGTCCCCCACGTTAAATTGAATGGATTTTCATTTTTTATTGATGTACACGAGATTGAAAAATTTATTGCCGGACTGACCACATCCTCTTTTCGACCGCCTATGAATATATAGAGGCCAATATTATAATCCCCTTCTGTCAAAAAATTAGGATCAACTGTCATTGAAATTTGATATCTCCCTTGAGGTAAATGCATTTCACGTTGCCCTGATGGTGACATTATCAATGATGTTCCATTATCTATAGTTCTAATGTTACACGCAATCTCTACATTAGAAATTCGTTCATTAACTTCAAAACCTATAATAATTTTAAAAGGCTCTCCTTTCAAAAAAGTTTGGGCTTGAATGTCACAACTATTAGTTATTTCCACCCACAATAACCTTGCGAATTGTCGAGAACCTGCAACATGTGGAGCTTGATCTAGGTTTGCAAATCCTGTGTTTTTAATGGCAGCATCAATGTGTGACAGATAATTTTTCACAACGGTCTCCGTATCACAGATTTCAAATATCTCGCCATGAGACAAATGTATACATGTATGAGTAAGATTCTTTATCGCACTCATATTATGACTTACGAAGAGAACCGTTCTTCCCTGACGGGCCACTTCCCCCATCTTTCCCAGACATTTCTTTTGGAATGCAGCATCCCCAACAGCGAGAACTTCATCAACCAAGAGAATCTCCGGATCCAGATGTGCCGCTACTGCAAACGCAAGTCGCACATACATACCACTGGAATATCGCTTTACGGGAGTATCGATGAACCTTTCAATTTCCGAAAATTTAATGATCTCTTCAAATTTTTGTTCGATTTCTACCATGTGCATACCAAGGATTGCACCATTCAGGAAAACATTTTCCCTGCCAGATAGCTCCGGATGAAAACCGGTTCCAACCTCAAGTAAGCTTGCAACTCTACCTTTTATTTTAATAGTGCCTTTTGTTGGTGCAGTCACTCGCGAGATTATCTTTAGCAATGTAGACTTCCCGGCACCATTATGACCAATAATACCTATGATTTCTCCTTCATGGACATCAAATGAAATATTCTTTAATGCACAAAAAAGACTGTTATGATGAGTCATCTGCGATAAATTGATTGAATCAATCTTGGCATTAGGATCTTCTTTCCCTTGGAATTTTGCCCACACACTCTGCAAATCCCGAGATAATGTACCACGGCCGATTTTGCCGAGGCGATATTCCTTGCAAAGGTTTTCTACACGAATCACAACATCGCTCATATGACGGGTCCTCCTCAATCAAATGGTATCCATGAATGTTTTTTCAACCCGACTGAACATTACAATTCCAACAGCTAATATCAGAATGGTCATAGTGAGACTCACTCCCAATACCCAGGGTTGTATCGCCCCGGAACCAAGAAACGCGTACCGGAACGTCTCGATGATCGCAGTCATGGGATTAAGAGCGAACAACCACTGCCATTGTGCCGGGATCTGGGATAATGGATAAACAATAGGCGTTGCATACATCCAGAGCTGGACTCCGAATCCCAAGGCAAACGCCAGGTCCCGGTATTTTGTCGTCATGCTGGAGATCAGGATCCCCATACCTAATCCGAGCGCTGCCATCTGAATCAGCAACAGGGGTACGAGTAA
>JAURZP010000137.1 GCA_030653335.1 Methanoregula sp.
TCGGTGACTTTCTTTGCCATCTCGATCCGCATGTTGATCTCTTCACGTGTCTTGACAAGGATCTCTAAGAACGAGATGTACCGCTGCCGGACCGAGACAATTTCGAGGAGTGCCTGCTTCTCGGCAAGGTGGACCGGCAGGAAGGGCATGACAAAACCCATGATCTGGTCGATGGACTCCATCCGGTCGATCGGCTGGGTGAACTGTTCGGAGCCGGAGAAGCGGCTGCTGATCTCGTGGATGGTGAGCTTGATATCTGCAAGGATCCGCTCTCGTAAGTCTTCTTCAAGATCCGGCAGATCCAGAACCGGCACATACGAAGCATAGAACCGTCCCTCCTTTTCATGCAGGGAGACTACTTTTACTCTCTGTATAACCTCGGCACAGATCAGGTAGCCGTCATCGGCTGGCTGCACGTGCGAGATCCGGAACAGGTTGCCGGTCCTGTACAGCGACTCGGTGGTCAGCTCCGGTGGCCGGATACCGCTCTTCAGCGTGAGACCGACTGCATGTGCGCCTTTGGTATCCTTCATCGCGTCCAGCAGGAGCACTCCCGTTGCCTGGTCAACCGGGAATTTTGTCCGGCTGTCCGGGAAGACAACGATCTCATAGAGCGGTATCACCAGTTTTTCCTGAGTATGATCATTTTTTTCCGATTGCATGGTTTCCTCATTCATTTAGTTCGAATTTACCTAACTAAAGTCCGGGATAAAAAAATTACCTGACTTTCTCCAGGATCTCAAGTAAGAGTTCCAGTTCGTGTTCATCCAGTGAATTTACCATTCGTTCAATCACCCGGCGCAAGGCATCGTGTTCTGCCTGTGCAATTTTTTTTCCTTTATCGGTTAAGCGGATGTACAGGATCCTGCCATCTTCGGGACAGGGTTCCCGGTACACGCACTCCATCCGGACAAACCTGTTGACCATCTCGGTGATCGTGGGTTTTGAGTTCCGGGTGATCTCAGCAAGCCTGCTGAACGTCACATCTCCCTGTTCATCGATGACTTTGAGGTACGCGATCTGTTTGACCGTCATATCTGCAAGCCCGCATTCGGAGAAGATAGTACAGGAGCATTCGTTTTTCATCCTGAGCAGGTGTTCAAACATTTCCAGCAGGTGCTCGTCTCTCTCCATCATACTCCGCTCCTTCGTTAGTTAGGGTTTACCTAATAATAAAGATAGTGGTCCGGGTATTCCAGGCCCGGGACCTTGGGAGACCTGCACTCCGCTCGACTCACTTTTCCGTCGGAGACTTGGGGTTCGCAAGAAGAAGTTGACGATCATTTTCGCAAACGACTTGCAAAAAACACTGCATTTTAGCACAAATTTTTATAATAAGCGTTTTCCGCACGATTCAAGCCAAACTGAGCGTTTTCCATCGAGCAATGAAACGCTAATAGATGCTAGTGGGAGGCAAAACCCGAAGGGGCTGGATAGCTGGCACGGTCAAAGGGAAAAGAAGGCCCGTTTTGGGGCTCGGAACGAAGGGCCATTTCGTCGGACACCGAAGTAAATCTCACGATTCTGACTTTTGGGATCGGATATTCCGGGTTCCGGGCCGGGCCCCCCCGTCCCCGCTGAAACCCGGGGGCTGGCCGGTCTCCGCGCAACGGTGCAGCCGGGAGCCGGTGAGCGTGGGGCATTTGGCCGTGTGCTCGATGCTCCGGATCGGTGTGGGAAGAAGGGGGCTCTGTTCAGGTAAGAACGGGGAAGGGTGTTGGGCAACACGGGAAACCATATGTTTTTTAAAAAAATTCAGCTTAAAACTATCCGAACCTGACATTATAAATTCATGAAAAATAGCGGGAATGACCGGTACATAGCGATCAATTGCAGAGCCACATGCCCCCACTAATGTCCCTTCCGAAACCCGGGGGCTGGCCGGTCTCCGCGTAACGGCCCAGCCTTGAGCCGGTGATCGCATGCCGTTTTACAATTGTCCGGAACAGGAACGGGCACCGGGACGGGCGGGTACCGGAGCGTTTGGGAGAGGGAGAGAAAGGGAATGGACCGGGGTGGAAAGGACGATTCTCTCATTGGACACCATGCGTGATTTGACGGTTAATTGTAAGTACGCGGGAATCAGCGGTCAATACCGGTCCAGCTCTGGAAAATTTACCGGCAACCCACGGTACGGATGGTGAAATTCCGGAAAAATAGATCCGGTTGGGAACCGGGATATCCCTCAACACTTCAGACCAGCGCCGGGACAAAGAGTGCCAGCAACGAGAGGTCTTCATGACCGGCACTCACCGTATGATGGTTTTTCGGGGGTGTTACAAACGTCTGGCCGGGCGCTATTGTAACCTCCTTGTCCCCGATGACAAAAGTCCCTTTCCCGCTGATGACCTGGTTCCACTCCCACTGGGTTTCGTGGTCATGATCCGCAACTTCGCAGTCTTTCCATACCCGGACGAGGTGGTAGCTGAATTTTCCCCCGGTCTCTTTTCCGGTCACCAGGTCTTTTAGGAAGACTCCCTCCCATGCAGGATGTGAATACCAGGGTTTTGCATTCGCCTCGGTTTCAGTACCTGGGAAAAAAACACAACCCTGTTCAAAGATCTCAGTAATTTTTTTCGGGTCCATAATTTCTCACGCTCCATGTGGCCATAAAAAATGGCTGGAGGGATCTATTCTCCCTTCACAGCCGGGAGAACATCTTTAAAGATCTCGAGTCCCTTGTTCACGTTGGGGCTGGAATTGGCAAGGCAGAAATGGGTGATGCCGGCCTTCTTGAACCGCTCTATCTCCTTGATAAGACCCTCTGCATCCGTAGCGCAGATATAGTTCTTCTTGATCAGGTCATGGCTGACAAGCGCTGCGTGGGCCTGGACTTCCTTTGGCTCGTAGACCTTGTACTTGAACATCGAGGGTACCAGAACCCCGGCCCAGAAGCGGTGGCCTTCGATCGCACAGGTCATGTCCTCGTCAACGGAGTACCAGATGAGCATGGCCTTCTCCATCTTCTTGGGGTCCTTTCCTGCCTCCCGTGCACCTTTCTCGAAGTTCGGGATCGTTGAATTCTTCAGGAGCTCCGGGTCTGCGGCAACGGTCATCAGGTGGTCGCCGTACTTCCCTGCCATGTATGCGCCCTTAGGCCCCATCCCGCTGATGTACAGGGGGACAACATCGCTCGGTTTTGTGTACAGGAACGCCTTGTCGAGCATGAAATACTTGCCCTTGAACGATACCGGCTCTTTGCTCCTCCAGAGTTTCTCCATTACCTCGACGGCCTCGATAGTCATCTCCTGCCGTTCCGGCACGGATGGCCATTTCCCGTCCACCGGCGCTTCGTTCATCGCTTCCCCTGCGCCTACTGCACAGCCAACACGATCCGGGTACATCTGCCGGAGCGTCGCAAAGGTCTGGGCAACGATTGCCGGGTTGTACCGGATGATCGGGCAGGTGATACAGGTTGAGACGAATACCTTCTTGGTTGCCTGAAGAACTGCACCCATCCAGGCCCAAGCCTGCCCGCACTGCGCATCGTCATGGTACCACGGGTGGAAATGATCGTCAACCCAGATCGAGTCGAACCCGATCTTCTCTGCCCGCACGGACTGTTCCAGTGCATCCATCGGCTTGTACTGCTCGATCGATGCGAAATATCCAACTTTTGTTTTCATGAATACTACCTCGCACCGGTAAAAGAGGAGGTCACAGACGGGTTTTTTGTGTGATCCAAATCCTGATATGCCTGCATCGATCATGTAGAGATCGGGATCCTTTGCCGGCGCTCACTTTCCCTGAGGCGATACTGTCGAAAGTTGTGGCCTTTGTATTTTATAGTGAACCCCGGCCAGCCCCACCTATGAGGTCTGCTCAGTTCCGGTTTTTGTGGATTTGTCCTCCACATGGCAGTGTTTCACAGATGCGATGATAAAGGCATTTTTTATTGCTCGCCATTGGGATTGCCTCCAACAACCCATGCATCACGACAGAAATCACAAGAAATTATCATCCTGTTGCCTTGCTCCTATTGCTCACCATTGACAGGGGCCGGCCCCGGTTTTCCAGCCGGAATAGTTACCTCCGGAAAAAAACTGGAGGAATTTTAAAAAAGTGTTTGTTTTATCAGATCCCTGCCTTCCTTCATCGCGTCGGTGACATCGACCATGAAGGAAGCGATCTCTCCGGACGGGAGCTTGAAGACATAATGCGAGATCCAGGGGAAGTCCTCGCGGTTGCGGTACTTGAGCGGGGCAACAAACTCCGGCTGGTCCGTAGTCAGGACCCGCAGGAGCAGGTCATGCACCATGGGCTTCGGCAGCTCCGGGAACTCCTCAAAAAGCCGTTTCCCGACAAGGTCTTCCTTGGCCATCCTCAGGAGCGCCGCGGTCACCTTGTTGACATCCTTGATGATGTACTCTTCCCCATTCCCGACCGGTTCATAGATAAGCACACCGTTGCAGGTATTTTCGAAGAAGGAATGGTACCGGACCTCTTTGAACTGGGTTTTGCGCAACGCCTCCTCAGCCTGCTTCCGGTCAGTGATATCAAGAATGATACCATTCCAGACGGTCTCGTTCTTCAGCCGGACGGGTTGCGAGAGGACCCGGACATACATCTCCTCGCCGGTTGGCCGGATGAACCTGCCCTCAAAATCCCACGGGGCTACCCGGCGGATCACGTCTTCGATAGACCGGGTCCAGCGCTCATGATCTTCCGGCGCGATGCAAGCACCGTACCGCTGGATCCACGTGTCGAGGGGATCCGGGTCCAGACCATAGACTTCGCTGGACCGGTCATCGACATAGTTCATGCCCCACTCTCCGGAATCCCGGGCAGAGAACTGGTACACGATGCCAGGCAGGTTGCTGGTAATCCCCCGGAGCCGCTCCTCGCTCCGGCGCGATGCTTCCTCTGCCCGTTTCCGGTCGGTGATATCGAGGAAGATGCCGTTCCAGACCGTCTCGTTCTTCAGCCGGACCGGCTGCGAGATCCCACGGATATACATCTCCTCGCCCGTGGGTTTGATGAACCTGCCCTCGAAATCCCAGGGGGTCACATTCCGGACAACGTCATCGATCGACTTTCCCCACCGCTCGCGGTCTTCCGGGGCAATACAGATACCGAACCGGTCGAACCAGGTCTCCATCGGCTCCGTGGTCACGCCATAAATTTCCTGGGAACGCTCGTTGACATAATACACACCCCATTCGCCGGAATCCCGGGCATAAAACTGGTACACAATACCGGGGAGATTGCTCACGATACCCCGGTACCGCTCTTTGAGTTGTTTCTCCGCAAGTTTTTTTGCTGTGATGTCGAGGAAGAGAATGAAGAACTCTTTTGGGGCATTGCCCACGCTGCCGGCAACGGGTGCAAAAACGATCTGGAAATACGCGATCCCGCTTTTCTTTGTGGTTGTCAGGGTCTCTGATTTCAACCGGTCGAAATTGCACGACAGGGTCAGTTCTGCAATCTTTCCCTTATGGATCAGGTCCTGGATCGTGTTCTTTGAACACATGATATCGTAGAGTTTGAGATCCGCGAGATCCGTGAACCGGGCAAGGCCGAGAATATCCAAAGAGGCGCGGTTCGCATTGAGGATAGTACCATCCTCGTGGAAGAGGAAGATGCCGCTCGGGACTTCCTCAAACAACGTGCGGATCTTCCGCTCGCTGTTCTTTAAGGCATCCTCGGTTTTCTTCCAGGGGGTGATCTCGCGGAGACTGATCATGATCCCCGGTTTTCCGGTGAATGCAAGGGAGGGTATGACGGTCGAGACAAATTCGGTGAGGAATATCCGTTCGGTGCCGCGCTCGATCAGAAGCATCTCGTTGATAAACGTCTGCGACTGGATAATCCGTGCAATATTTTCCTGTACCGTGGGATTATCGAAAAAGGGGAGGCTGAGCCGGGATAGTTCGGTGCCGATAATATTCCGGTCCTTCCGGATACCAAATGTAGTTAAGAAACTCCTGTTGACCATCAGAACATGAAGATCAGCATCGAGGATGAGAATTGCATCGGACAAATAATCAAAAAGATCATCGAACGGGACGTTCTGTGATGACGTATAGAGCTTGGCCTTGCCAAACGGCTTCATCACCACATGCCCCTGGGACTGGAGGACCTCGAGATATTTTGCAACAGCCCCGCGGTTCATCCCCAGTTCCCGGGCGATCAGTGATATGGATATCGTTGTCGGATACCGCTCCTGGAGAAATTCGCGGATTTGGGTATAACGGTCTTCCTTTGCAGCCATGTGTGATTAGGTAAAGTTCCCGGTTTTTTAAGAGAAGAATGTATCGACATGTTGCTGCGTCCGGGGGATGTGCAGCCGGGAGCCGGTGATCGCATGCCGTTGACAATTGGCCGGAACATGAACGGGCACCGGACCGGGCAGGTACCGGAGTTTTTGGGAGGGGGGGCGGTACCGGAAAGGGCTGAACTACTCCGGTACCGGAAGGTAGGCCCCACCCATCCCCACTAAAGGCCGGTGTCTAACCGGTCTCTCGTGGAGGTGCTGCCGGGGCTGGTGATCGCATGCCGTTTGGCAATTGTCCGGTACAGGAACGGGCACCGGACCGGGCGGGTACCGGAGCGTTTGGCAGAGTGGGCGTTTATCGAAAGGGCTGAGGAATACCCGGGACGCAATGTCAGTTAAAATGCGTATTATGATGTGCTCCCTGCATGCACTGGCAGAAATTATCGTAAGCCAACCGGACAATCAGGTGACCGTACATTTCAATTATTATTCACCAGGATGATACACATGAATCGTGGATTGCAGTTCATGGTTCACCTGCTGATCCACTACCTGGCCGGGGAGTGATCACAAAGATGCACCGGTCATCCCCGGAGGAATAACAGCGTTCCTCCACCACGGTGACCGGGCATTTCAGGTGAGACGAGAATATTGCAGTGAGCACGCCGATATCAAACACACAGGCGCCATGGCCGGTAACCGGGAGTTCCTCGCATTCAAAACAGCCACGGACCTCCAGCGTGAGCGGGTCAGTACCGGCAAGCGTGATCGCCCCAAGACCATGGGCCTGCCAGAACGTATCCATCTTTTTTACTACATCCTCAACAGTATTGCCGGCAACCCGCGGGGCAAGAACCGTCCCCACCTGCTCGCCGGTACGACCCAGCACCGGGTCAATATTGATCCCCATAACCATGGCCTGAGTCCGGAAGACGAGTACACAGTAGCGGAAAAAAGAGACTATGTCGTCATCAGAAAATGGTTGGTCTCCCCCGGCACCGTGGCGATGGTGGACTGTAACCTTCACGTCCCGGTCAGTGTTGGTCAGCCTGCCGATGGCATTGGATGAGAGCGTGATCGTTCGCTTGCGGCTGTCGTGCGGATCCGGGAGCGAGGTGATGAGTCCTGACCGCTCAAGGTCCCGGAGGTGTACTGATATAGTCGACTTTGCTTTCTGCGTGCGTTCCACGATCAGGTCAAACGGGACCGGGCCGGCTGCCGCCAGCTCAAGGATTCGCAATTTGATCGGGCTGTCCACCGCTATAACAGTATCCGGAGTAGAGAAGAGCCGTACATCCTCATCATGAACTCCCGGTACCGGCCCATGCTTGTTTTTCACACATACATTGTGCATCGCAATGTTCATAAAGATTGTTCGCATACAATAGAACATTCGTATTATTACGAACAATGTGATCATCATGAAAGCAGAATCCTACAAGATATCTGAAGGTGTGTACTGGGTCGGGTCACTGGACTGGGACCTGCGAACATACCACGGTTATACGCTCGATGGAACGTCATACAACTGCTACCTCGTCTTTGGCAGGAAGACCGCGCTCATCGATAATGTCTACCCGGGTCACTCGGCCCAGATGTGGGGGCGAATCGCAGACGCGTTTGCAAAGGAAGGCAGGAAAGAACAGATCGATATCATCGTGCAAAATCACGTGGAGAAGGACCACTCAGGTGCACTCGTCGAGATCCACAAAAAGTTCCCGGCTGCACCGATTTATTGTTCCGAGATCGCGGAGAAAGGACTTCTCCGGCATTTCCCGGCACTCAAGGGTGCGAGCTTCAAACATGTAACAACCGGAGAGACGCTCGATCTCGGCGGGAAGACCCTCGCGTTTGTCCAGGCACCGCTCCTCCACTGGCCTGACTCGATGTTTACCCTGTATGCGGAGAAAGGTATTCTCTTTCCGAACGATGCGTTCGGCCAGCACCTCTGCTGCGCAAAGCGGCTCGACACCGACATTCCCGAACACGTCCTGATGGATGCCACGCAGAAGTTCTACGCGAACCTTATTGTGCCTTTGACACCGCTCTTTTTGAAGAAGGCAGAAGAGCTGACCGGCCTTGGCCTTATCGAGAAGGTGAAGATGATCGCACCTGCCCACGGGCAGATCTGGACCAATCCCATGAGCGTGATCGGCGCTTACGTGGGATGGGCATCGGGTACGTCACGGAAGAACAAGGTAACGATCATCTACGACACCATGCACGGTTCAACAAGGATGCTCGCCCATGGTCTTGCTGAAGGCGTTATTGCGGGAGGCTGTGATGCAAGAGTCTTCAACCTGCATGACGATGAGCGGTCCGAGATTGTCAAGCACATTCTCGATTCAAAGGCGATCATGGTCGGTGTCCCGACCATCAACGACATGCCCTACCCCAGCGTCGGGGATCTCCTGTACTATCTCAAGGGCCTGCATTTCAACCGGACCGGCGAGCGCTTCGCGCTGGCATTCGGGTCCATGGGTGGCAAGGGCGGGGCCGTGAAGATGGTGGCCGATGAGTTAGAGACCGCAGGGTTCACGATAGTCGGTTCGCAGGAAGTCCTCTACGTACCGGACGCATCCGAGCTTGACACCGCATTTGATGCGGGCAAGGCCATGGCAAAGCGCATCACCGGATAAATTTATTTTTACTGCTGAACGCCAGTCGTGAGATGAGGAACCGTAAGGATGAAACCCGGGGGCTGGCCGGGTCTCCCTTGTAACGGTCCAGCCCTGAACCGGTCATTGCATGCTGTTTGACAATTGCCCGGAACAGGGACGGGCACCGGACCGGGCATGTAACGAAGCGTTTGGAAGAGTGAGCGGTACTGGAAAGGGCTCCGGCCACTCCGGAACCGGAAGGCCCGGGGGCCACCAGTTCCCTCCAAAACCCGGGGGCTGGCCGGTCTCCGTGTAATGGCCCAGCCTTGAACCGGTCATCGCATGCCATTTGACAATTGACCGGAACATGAACAAGCACCGGAATGTGCATGTACCGGAGATTTTGGGAGAGGGAGTGGTACCGGAATGAGCTCAGCTATTCCGGAACCGGAGGGAGGACCGCTTTTCCCGGCTACTCCTTAAGCCCGGAATTCAGCAATAAGCATAGTTAGTCAGCGTAACCGGGAGCGGGATAAAAATACATATTCGAGGGATTGAAAAAGACTGCAAAAAGAATGATGAGAATGAGCGGGATGGTGACAGCAATGGCAATAACAAGAATCGCTTTAACGGTACTGATTTCCTGAAGCTCCCGGATTCCAAGTATGCCAAGAACCAGTGACCAGAGAACGAAAATTATTCCGATGAAAGGTATCCATCCGAGAAGAAGGTGGGGTGTATTCCCATACATAATCGCTTTGAAGGTCTGCATGATCCCCATGTGCCCGCCGAAAAGATACACCCATAGATGAATCCATGCGGCAAGGATGAGAGTAAGGATAAAACCGCCTGCCAGCGCCATGAAAAATACCCTGACCGGGTATGTAAAACCCCCCATCATACCTGAAAACATCTGCATACTCCCGAACCCTGAAGCACCGATAAGTGCGGAGAGGATTGCATTGAGCAGGAGAAGTGCGGCAAAATACGTAAAGACAACTCCCGGTTCATCGTTACGGGACTGCTGGAAGGTTTCAACAGGTTTCAGGAGGAAACCTTTCACCTTGGTAACGATGGGGTCAATCATACTGTTCAATAATTATCATGAGATGAATATAAAGGGAGCCAGTTCAACGAGCCATGACAAGTGTTGGACTGCCAAACACGAAAAATCCCCGGCTCAAAGTCCGGCCGGGAAATTTCCGGCCCGGGCCTTGGCAATGGGAACGCCAAAGGTGATGGGATTGTTGTTTTTTTTGATGTGCCGGCGGGGAGATTAATTCCAATCTTTTATCTCCTGACAATGTAAAATAAAAACCGTATCATGACCCGGCAGAGTAAGATCCGCGATGCCATATTTTATTCCGCAATCGCACTGGCAACGTATTTTTTCCTCCAGTCGGTTATTGTTATCATCCATGAGCACATTCACAGCACAACTGCATATCTCCTGGGTCACATGCAGAACCCGCTTGCAATTGTCTGGGGCAATCCGCTGACGCTCAACGGGTGGGATGAAGGCGTCTCGTATTCCGCCCTTTTTTCTGCAGGAAACGGTACCGATGCTGCGATCATTGCCATCATGCCGCTGATCTTCCATGCCGTGGTTGTCACGTGCGGCCTGTACCTCCTCCTCTCCCCGGCACTGGTGACGAGAAAATGGGGGTTTCACCTTATCTTCTGGCTGGTCATTATAAACCTGATGGAACTGATTGCATACATGCCGATGAGGGCGTTTGCCACGAACGGTGACATCGGGAACATCAACCACGGACTGGGGCTATCGCCGTGGGCACTCTTTTTCCCGGGGACGCTCCTCATCCTCACATGGCTGTATCTCCTCTTTTACCGTGTCCTTCCCCGGGCCAATGTGATTATTGCCGGTGATTCGCAGGCGGTCCGTTACGCACTTCTCTGCCTCTCGGCATTCTTTGTCTTTGACTGGAGGAGCATCTTCCGTGTGGTACTCCTGCCGTTTCCGGAGACGGGGTGGGTCATCGGGTTTGCCGGGACCATCGCGTGCGTACTGGTCATTGTTCTCTGCAGGCCGGGTCTCTCTTGGGTCGCTTCTGCGGAGGAGAGGGTGAAGACAGACATTGGCGGATAGTGGCCGGGGGGCTCCGGCTCATACAATCGCAAAGGGAAGAGCGACTCCGGAACCGGAAGGCAGGCCCCACATATGTCCCCTCTGAAACCCGGGGGCTGGCCGGCTCTCACGTAACGGCCCTGCCTTGAGCCGGTGATCGCATGCCGTTTGACAATTGAACGGTACAGGAACGGGCACCGGACCGGGCATGTAACGAAGCGTTTGGAAAAGTGAGCGGTACCGGAAAGGGCTCCGACAACTCCGTAACCAGAAGGCCCGGGCCCCACCCGTCCCCTCATAAATCCGGGGGCTGGCCGGCTCTCCGCGTAACGGCCCAGCCTTGAGCCGGTGATCGCATGCCGTTTGGCAATTGCCCGGAACAGGGACGGGCACCGGACCGGGCATGTACCGGAGAGTTTGGGAGAGTAATTCTTGGGGAATTTTGAGAGAAATTGCAGGAAATTGTGAGATACATATGAATTGAAGATAAGAAACTACCGGACAAACCTGCCATCAAAATGCCTTTGTATGGCAACAACAATTTGTCCTATTCCGAAATCATTTGACAACATATCTAAATAACGATGTGAGTAAATTATCGAATCGGGATAGGACACTGGTTCAACGGAACATAAAAAGAATTACTGGTATTGCCGGGTAATGATCTCCGTCCACATCTTTTCCCGGATCAGGATTCCATTCTCAGAGAGCCTGCGCACCAGCGTGAGGTTGAACGAACCCGTGGAGGCCGCAACAGAATACGTATCGGTCAGGTTCAGCACCCGGCCTGATGTGGTTACCTCGTCCGTCCTCACCGCGTGGAATGTGGCATTCGCCGGGTCGTGATCGTTCACCTTCCACTGGTTGAACTCAGCATAACGGTACTCCGTCCCGTTGATCGTCCACCGGGTCTCCCCACCCTTGGTCCACACCGACTCCCCTGTCGTGATATTCCGTGCAACGGGATATTCCGGCCCGCTGCTCTCAAGGGACTCGTATCCCGGCCTCTGGCCGATATCCACCGGCTCCGGGAGGTCGCAGGCCGAAGTCAGCGTGTTTTTGACAACAACCGGGAGGTCGAGAGCGGAATTCCGGAAGTACAGGGTCGTGTTCCCGGCATACGGGGTCGGCCATCCCATGGAGAACTGGGCGTTCGAAACCGCAAGGCGGATTTTGTGGCCCGGCCTGAAAGTATAGGTCGTGTAACGGATATCTCCGGAGAGGCTTGTCGGGACACCCGGCACGAGTGCAACAGATTCCTGGTTTTTGGACGAGTGAGACGGGTTTATCATGATACCGCTGACAAGCGAGACATTCCCGTCCGGCCAGACATCCTCCAGCCGGACGGTCCAGGCGTAGTGCGGGGCATCGGCCGAGACATTGAGGAGGACCCGGGGGGTTCCCATGATCTCTACTAGTTCTGTAAGGGTCCCGGAATCGTAGGTGAGGCTCTCGGAGTCATCGGAGGCCATGTCCCCGGTCAGCTCGCCCCACCAGTCATTCGTGGCTATGCCGGAACCTGCATGGTAGGCGAGCGTCTCCGCTCCCCCGGCAGCGGAGGGTTCGCGGCCGAGTGTGCGATTGCTGCCGGGGTAATATCGTTCGGAACCGATGCCATCCACCGGCCAGTCACCGCACCGCCATTCGCCCGGAATTACGGTCAGGCTGGTGGAGGGGGGGACAGCGTCCCGGACGAAGACCATGAACCTTGGCTCGTCCAGGATGCCGGTGTCCCTGCCTTTCAGCCAGTAGTCCCACCAGCGGGTGGCCTTTTCCCGCCACTCGTAATTCGGGCCGAGGCTGGTATCGTGGGGCCAGATGTGGTTCCATGGCCCGATATCCGCCTTCACCGGGGCTTCCGTCGTACTCATGAGGCGGGGGATAGTGTCCCGGTACTGGTCCAGGAGCCCGCCGATGAAGTAGACCGGGACCGTGAGGTTCTTTTTATAGCGGAGGGACTCTTTTGTCCAGAGCGATGCATTGGGAAGCTGGTGCTCCTTCCAGGTAAAGATCCAGGGCTTTTGTTCAAACCGGTTCGCAAAGTATTCCGGCGTAATGGCATAGTCAGGCGGCGCCGGGAAGGCATTGTCGGTCACGATCTGGGTCTCGTAGGCATCGATATGGAATACGCCGTCAGCGAAGTGGATGTCGTTATAGTAGAGGTCATCTGATGCATGGGCAGCAAGGATCGCTTTCAGCGCCGGGGGATTCCGCGCAGCCAGCATCAGCGCATTGAACCCGCTCCAGGACTTCCCGAACATCCCCACGTTCCCGTTCGAGCCAGGCATCTTCGACAGGGCATCGATGATGTTAACCCCGTCTGTGAGCTCGGCCTCCGAATATTCCGAGACCGGAACTGCACCACCGCTCGACCCTGTTCCCCGGACATCAACCCGCGCATAGATGTAGCCCCTCTTTGCAAAGTAGGCGCCTTTCTGGTAATCGACCATATAGAACATATCGTCCTTGCGGTACGGCAGCATCTCGAAGAGGACCGGGAATTTTTCTCCATCGCTTACCGGAACGGGCCGTATGAACATGACTGCCAGGTTCACACCGTCCGGCATGGTCAGCCAGCTGTTCTCAATCGTTATGTTGTACACCGGCTGGGATGGATGAACGTATGTCCTGGGGGCGGCTTGCGGGGTGCCCCCACTGAACAGGAAAACGACAAGGACCCCGCAGACTGCGAGGGCCAGTACGAGGAGTGCAAGGTATCTGACGGGTAATGCCATGGGAACGAACTCTTCGGTTGATTCTTTCAGGACCGTGCCTGTAGCAAAGAACCTGTTATGGGCTCATTAATAAATGCTGCTCTGGGGGATTGTTAAACATCCCGGAAAAACCGGTATCCCGTTCCACGGGTTCTTATTTGACGGTAGACCGGGGGCTGGCCGGGTCTCCGCGTAACGGCCCAGCCGTGGGCCGGTCATCGCATGCCGTTTGACAATTGAGCGTTACAGGAACGGGCACCGGACCGGGCAGGTACCGGAGCGTTTGGAAATGGGAGCGGTACCGGAAAGGACTCCAACTACTCCGGAACCGGAAGGCCCGGGCCCCACCCGTCCCCTCCGGAACCCGGGGGCTGGCCGGTCTCCGCGTAACAGCCCAACCTTGAGCCCGGTCATCGCATGCCGTTTGACAATTGCCCTGAACATGAGCGGGCACCGGACCGGGCAGGTACCGGAGATTTTGGGAGAGTGAGCGGTACCGTTCCGGGCACCATGGACACCATTTTCACGAGTTCCGGGATCTTTTTTATGTACAATTTTCTCGTAAGACTTTCCGGAATAACCGGAAATGGTGTCCATAGTGTCCAACTAGTGGATACCGGATGAATGTAGGGCACTAGTGGAGAGGGACAACTAAACTTGTAAATACTATTCTGAAGGAATGCCTCACAATTTTAAATGTCATTGACCACTAGTGCTTTTGAAAAAATTTTAGTTAAAAAAAATCCAACTGATTTCCTTTAAAAGTCAGTCATAATCCTGAACAAAGTCGATTTCTTCCTTATCGATCCACCCGGTGAACTCATCGGTTCCGTGACCAACGGCCCTGCCGGCAGTGACCGCACAGCAGTCAGGGAGAATACCGGCCCCTACCTGATATGGGGTCGAAAATCATCGTTCTTATTCCGGGAGGATATCTCCAAAACAAAACCTTTAAAATAAGCAAAATTTCACTGTCCGGGTATGATCGGCGGAGCGATTACGCAAAGACGAGTGTTCATGGGTATTTGTGCGGTACTGGTAACGGTTGCATTGCTGGCAGCGGCCTGCACGTCATCCGTTTCACAATCCGACTACAACAAAGGCTACGCAATCGGGCTCGAAGCCTACACCTACGGCCTGCCCCTGCTCGTGACCAACACCACGTTTACAACCATGACCAGCATCGATGTCTCGAACGGTGCGTTCGGTCCGGTCAACCAGTTCAATAACGTACGCACCCTGAACAACCCGGGAAGCACGGTGGTCGTGGCGCCGGGAGCGAGTTCGCTCTCGTCGATCGCGTGGCTTGACCTGAGCAGGGAACCGCAGGTCCTCCACGTGCCGGCGGTACCGGACCACTTCTTTGTCCTCGCCCTGATCGACCCCTACACCACGAATGTCGCAAACTTCGGCAGCGCGAGCCATACCGTGCCGGGCGATTACGTCATCGCCGGCCCCGGCCAGCATGCGGTGCCGATCCCGGCAGGGACCCACCGGGTCAATGTCGGGTACAGCCGGATCTGGATCATCGGGTCCACCCAGCTGAAAGGGAGCGGCGATATCCCGAATGTCACCCGTATCCAGGACGGTTACACCTTAACGCCCCTCAGTAAGTACGGCACGGACTACCGGCCCATAAACGCAACCAATCCCAATACCACCGTCCAGGTCTCCACGATACCGGGCGGGCTTTCGTTCTACGACATGCTCGGGCAGCAGATCGAGATGTTCCCCCCGCCGGCTGCTGACCAGCCCGCGCTGGCCCGGTTCGCGGAGATCGGGATCGGACCCGGGATGCGGCCTTCGCAGAACACGCACCTGAGCAAAGACACCATCCGGGGCATGGAAGACGCCCTGGCCGCTGGTCCCGGGCAGATCAAAAACGACACCCGCTCCCTCTTCCTCGAAAGTTTTGACAGGCACAACGGCTACCTGCTGGGAGGCTTCGGGCAGTACGGGACCAACTACAATCTGCGTGCGGTCATCAGCCAGATCGGTCTTGGTGCCTTCACCCCCGACCAGGCAATCTATGCCCTCAGCTGGGCGGATCACGACAAAAAGGCGCTCGACGGATCGAAAAACTATGTCCTGCACATGGCCACCGCTCCGACCGCAGGCGAGAGCTGGACGCTGACCGTCTACACCCTTCAGGGGCAGATGGTCCAGAACCCAATCAACCGGTACCAGTTCAGCGACACCTCGGCCACCACCGTCAACCCGGACGGTTCGGTGGACTTCTATCTCCAGGCCACGCAGCCCACAGACCCGGCAAAGATCGCCAACTGGCTCCCGACTCCTCCCGCCGGGCAGGGATTCGAGGTCATGTGGCGGCTCCTGGGCCCGGACCCGTCCGCAATTCCCGGCATCCTCAACGGCACGGGCTGGCAGCCGCCGGCCATCACAGCGGTGCCGTGATAGGCGACGGAGGATGAAGTCCCCGCATCCCGACTAAAAAATTTTTGGGGTCTTCCCTGCCCTCTTGTGGGGAGGGGGCCCGGACACCCTCCGGAACGAACATCCCCGAAATGAGACGTGTGACCGGATAAAAAAATCAACAACAACCTTTTTTTTAGGATTTGTAATCGGTGCTTGACCATTGTTCTGGTTCAGCGAACCTCCGGACCCCCACAATTCCCAAAAAAAAGGGTACAAAGTGACGCACTAAAGAGTCTGGCTGGTGCCGGCATTTTTGGGGCTCGGAGAAATTCACTTACCGGACCTTTTGATAGTAGGAACGGTACCGGAAAGGGCTCCGGCCACTCCGGAACTGAAGGATACCGGATCACCTGATGGGACCCGGTCACACTCATAACCCCGAAAATGGCCATCCGGGTCTGTTTCAGCCCCCGATTGCCCGGAACCGGTACTTCGTGACCGGCCTGTTCAGCGGGTTTTTGAGGGTGTTTTTTCA
>JAURZP010000143.1 GCA_030653335.1 Methanoregula sp.
CGGATCATTTTTCTTAATGCGTTGTTGCCCTGCCCAGTCTTTTGGGAGTGTTACCACAAACGATGCACCCCCGGTTACCTGCACCCGCCGTATTTCCATTACTTACCTCGTATTACTATAGTAAACAGATTTCACTATTGCACTCTATTGTTATCTTTATAATATATAATCATGTATAGTCTATGTCGAAAAACAGTATATTAGCCACGGGTCAATTGTGGATGGAACATCATGAAAGCAAACTGGAGTTCATCGTTACTCATAACTATTGGCCTTGTCGTCCTGCTCGTAGCAGCGATGGCAGTTGCAGGCTGTACCGACACCGCAAACAAGAACGCCCCGACATCTGTCGCACCGGTCTCAACTCCGGCAGCGGTTGTGACTGCACAGGTTGCAGCCCCGGTAGCAACAACCACAGCACCCGCGCCGACCACAGCAGCACCTGCGGCACCGAAACAGAAACAGACCATTAAGATCAGCGGTTCGACAACGGTCTTACCCATTGTCCAGAAAGCAGCTGACCAGTACATGGCCGCCCACCCTGAAGCAGACATTCAGATATCCGGTGGCGGATCCGGTGTAGGTATCCAGATGATTGGTGCAAAGACTGTTGATATTGGTATGACATCCCGTGATTTGACCACAGCTGAGTTGGCAAAGAACCCGACATTTGTCGTCACTTCGGTTGCACAGGATGGTATTGCTGTTATTGTAAATCCGGCAAACACGATCCCTTACATCACTCTTGATCAACTCAAAGACATCTACCTTGGCAAGATCACCAAGTGGACCGAGATTACCGGTGCAAACGTTCCTAACACTAACAACCAGATCGTCATCATCGGTCGGGACAGCGCATCCGGGACCCGCGTTTACTTTGATGAGACCGTTCTTCTGAAGGCAACCCCGGCCAACAAGATGCTCGAGAAGAACTCCAATGGTGCAGTTACCCAGACCGTAGCCCAGACTCCTGGAGCGATCGGATATGTCTCCATTGGTTTTGTCAGCAATGATGTCAAGGCAGTTCCTGTCTGGTACAATGCCCAGAAAATTGTTGCCCCAACGCTTGATAATGTGAAAACCAAGACCTACCCGGTCTCCCGTGACCTCTATATCATCACCAACGGTAAGCCCGTCGGCCTTTCCGGTGATTTCATCAATTACATCATGAGTGCCGATGGCCAGAAGATTGTAGCCGATGAAGGCTACGTGACCATGAACTAATCTGTGATGCAGGCAACAGGAACAACAATTTTTTCATAGGAGGCGAATAACCATGATATTTACAAAAAAAACCGACAGTGCCGTTACTGCCTCCAAACGCACTGCCCGATTATCCTTCCTCAAAGAACAGTCCGTTAAAACCATCTTCTTCTTTACAGCCCTCTTTGCCGTAATCGTAGTCTCATTCATCCTGCTCTTCCTGTTACGGGACAGTTATCCGATCTTTGCGCAGGTCGGTTTACCGAATTTCCTCCTTGGTCCCGACTGGGCACCGACTGCGATGGTACCGTTGTATGGTATCTTCCCGCTCATTGTCGGAACCCTGTTAGTCACCATCGGGGCCATGGTCTTTGCCGTCCCGCTTTCTATTGGCTGTGCAATCTATCTCTCTGAGCTCGCATCCCCCCGGACAAAAAAGATCCTCAAGCCGGCAGTTGAACTGCTGGCAGGCATCCCTTCCGTTGTGTACGGGTTCTTCGGGCTCATTGTTCTCACAAATTTTATACGGGTGAGCTTCGACATCCCGACAGGGGAGACCTGGCTTGCGGCTTCGCTGCTGCTCGGGGTTATGGCTCTTCCCACGATCATCAGTGTCTCTGAGGATGCGATCAGTTCGGTACCCCACGAGTACAAGGAAGGGTCGTTAGCGATCGGGGCAACCCGTTGGCAGACGATCAGCAGGGTGCTGGTACCAGCCGCGCTTTCCGGTATCGCAGCTGCCGTCATACTCGGCATCGGCCGCGTAGTTGGAGAGACTATGGCAGTCTTAATGGTGGCCGGGAATGCAGCGATCATCCCGGACCCGATCTGGAATATCCTCTCCCCGTTACGAACACTGACTGCTACACTCGGTATTGAGATGGGCGAGGTATCGGTTGGCAGCGAGCACTACAGCGCCCTGTTTGGAATTGCCGTTGTCCTGCTGGTCATCACGCTCATCATCAACCTTTCAGCCGTAGCCATCCTGCGCCATCTCAACGAGGCAAGAGCAAAGGGGCCTGCGCGAAAACCGCTCGTCTCTTCTGCCACCAAAGAATCCCTCTCACGGTTTGCTGAGGTCATCGGCATTGCACTCTTTCTGATCTTCCTGCTCGCAGCCGCACCGTGGTGGCTTGTAGCTCTTGCCCTTCTCATTATCGGGGCATGGTATTTTGGCAGGGACCGGCTCTCACAGAAACATATCCAGACGATCGCTTTTGGCCTTGTCGGCCTTGCTACCGTCATCGTGCTTGCCATTCTGGTTATCATCCTTCAGGATATTGTCATCAATGGCCTGCCGGCAATCTCGTGGGAGTTCCTCACCCAGCCGCCAAAGGATCTCGGCCGCGCCGGAGGAATCTTCCCGGCGATTGTCGGCACGCTCTATCTTGTGATGGGGGCGATTGCAATTGCATTGCCTCTCGGTGTGGGGGCGGCGGTTTATCTTGTGGAATATACGCGGGAAGGGCGCATTACCAGGATCATCCGGACCGGTGTTGACCTGCTCAATGGCACACCATCGATCGTCTTTGGTCTCTTCGGATTTGCGTTTATCGTGCTGTACCTCAATGTCGGTGTCTCGCTGCTGGCCGGGCAGATCACGCTCGCACTGATGGTGCTGCCAACCGTGATACGCACCACTGAAGAATCCTTAAAAAATATCCCGCAGTCTTTGCGGGAGGGCAGTCTTGCACTTGGGGCCACCCAATGGCAGACGATCAGCCGCGTTGTCATCCCCCCGGCAGTACCTGGGATTTTGACCGGTGCGATCCTATCTATTGGCAGAGCCGCCGGAGAGACTGCTCCAATCATGTTTACAGCAGTCATTTTTTCGTCGCGGTTCTTACCCGACTCAGTCTTCCAGCCGGTCATGGCGCTGCCCTACCACCTCTTCATACTGGCAACCAATGTGCCGGGTTCCTCTACCAATAAATACGGGACCGCGCTCGTCCTGCTCCTGCTCGTGATTGGGTTTTACTCGGTTGCGATCTTTTTAAGAACACATTTCCAGAACAAGATACGGGGATAAACAATGTCTGATGCTGCAATTATCACTACAAATAATGTAAACCTCTGGTATAACGAGAAGCAAGCACTCCAGTCTGTATCGATAAAAATCCCGAAGAACCGGGTGACTTCCCTGATCGGCCCCTCGGGCTGCGGGAAATCAACCCTGCTGCGCTGCTTTAACCGGTTAAACGATCTCATTGACCATGTGAAGATCACCGGAGAGATCACGCTCGATGATGAGAACATCCACGCACCATCCACAGATGTGGTAACGCTCAGGAAAAAAGTCGGCATGGTCTTCCAGAAACCCAACCCTTTCCCGAAAACCATCTATGAAAATGTTGCGTACGGCCCTCGCGTCCATGGTGTCAGGGATAAAGCAGAACTTGATAAAATTGTCGAGCAGAGTCTCCGTCACGCAGCGATCTGGGACGAGGTAAAAGAGCGGCTGAACGATTCGGCGCTCGGGCTCTCCGGTGGCCAGCAGCAACGGCTCTGTATTGCCCGGACGCTTGCGGTGGAACCCGAAGTAATCCTGATGGATGAGCCCTGCTCATCGCTTGATCCGATTGCAACAGCCAAGATCGAAAACCTGATCGAGCGGCTTAAGGAAGATTATACGGTCATCATCGTCACCCATAACATGCAGCAGGCGGCACGCGTGAGTGATTATACCGGGTTCATGTATCTCGGCAAACTGATCGAATGCGGAAAGACGGGGCAGATATTTGAGCACCCGAAAGAAGAACTCACTGAGAATTATATCACCGGCAGATTCGGGTAGGCATCATGGCAGAAAAATTTCATACGGAACTAGAAAAACTTAAAGCAGACACGCTGGAGATGGCACACCTCGGGCGGTTCATGCTGCGAACGGCAGTCGATGCGCTCATCCGGCAGGATGCGGAACTGGCAGCATCAGTAGTTGCACGAAAAGAAGAGATTCACCGGATGGAAGTCCGTCTCGAAGAGCATTGCTACCACTTAATTGCGCTCAACCAGCCGATGGCAAGGGATATGCGGTTCATTGCCTGCACGCTCAAATTGATCACTGCGTCTCTGCGTATCGGGCGGTACGGCAAGGTGATAGCAAATATCGTCAAAGAGATCTTGGACAAGCCACACATCGCCAACCTGATGAGCATTCCGCATATGGCCGATCTTGTGATTGACATGGTCGATGATGCTGTTGCTGCGTACGAGTCCGATAATCTCCGCCTTATCGATGATTTCTCGTCACGGGATGATACGGTCGATGCGCTCCGGCACTCAATCTTCCGCGAAGGGATCACCTACATGATGGAAGATCCAAAGAACATCTCGCGCTGCACGCACTACATCATGGTGGCCCGGTACCTCGAACGGTGCGCTGACCATGCCTGCAAGATTGCAGAGAATGTCCAGTACATGGAGACGGGCGAACGGGTGGAGATCCACTGAACGCGGGTCCGTGAGTAAAAGATAGCCGGTGATGCATAACCCCCGGCATCTTCCCTAATCTTTTCTGCCGGTAAACACGACAAACAGCCGGTTTTTGTACACCAGATCAATCTCGCTAAACCCACAGTCCGCCAACCACGTCAGCTGCACTGAGAGTTTCTCGTTCTTGTCAAAGGTATCCCGACGGTAAAGCATCTGCTTCTTATCTTCCGGTGAAAGAGGGCACGGCACTAAAAATTCGTCCCAGTAGTCCATGTAATGCCGGTTGATTGCCGCAGTCTCGCCCAGCACCTGGTCAGCGTTCACGAATATGCCGCCGGGATTCAGAGCGTCAAAGATCTTTTTATAGAGCCGGCGCTTCTCTTCGTGCTCCAGATGGTGAATTGAGAGGGCTGAACAGCACAGGTCATAGCGGCCGGAAAAATCCACGCTGCTGTAATCCCCGGTAATGTACCGCACATCGGAGCGATCAGCGAATCGTTCCTTTGCGATGCTGAGCATCGATTCGGAGAGATCAACGAGCGTGAGCTGAGCGTCTGGAAATTTCTGGAGCATGAGGGTCGAGAGAAGACCGGTACCTGCGCCGATGTCAAGGATGGCAGGAGCCGGGTTTTTGCACTCTGCAGCCCAGACTGCTGCGCTGTAATAGTCGTCCATCTCCGGGATGATCCATTTCCGCTGTGAATCATACCGGGATGCGGTGGCATCGAAGGCTCGCTTGATCTGCTCCAAAAAGATCACATCCTATCAGGGTTTGTGAGGGAAGGGTAATCAAACCGGGGGTTGGGATAATTTTCATGAGATATGGTTGGCCGGCCTAATGACTCCAAAGTTATGGGTCGAAATCCCGATGGTATCTCATCTCTCCTATGTAACCTCCTGCACTGTTCCGGTACTATGACCAACCCCGGCATGGTTATTATCCTGTGAAGATGAAGTCAGTATATGAGCATACGCCGGGACTGCATCAGCCGGCATGTTGGAGGATGTAAAAGAAATGCCCGGTAATCATCTGGTGATTATTGTATCGTGCCTGGTTCTTCTTCTCCTTGGTGCAGGGTGCACATATGAGGACCGCTCAACAGATCTCCCCATCACACCCCAACTGGTCCCGACCACAGAAGAACTGATGCAGCAACTCAGGGCACAGTACCCGGCACCGGGCGAACTGGTTGAAGTTAACGGGACCCGGATGCACATCCGGTGCGAGGGAACCGGCAGTCCCACGGTCATCATGGAAGCGGGGTCTGGTGACTGCTCGCTCTCATGGGCGCTTGTTCAGCAGAATGTTTCAGCCTTCACCCGGGTCTGCACCTACGATCGGCAGGGATACGCATGGAGTGATCCGGTCTCTGGCCCGCTCACTGCCAGTAACGTGACCGGCAGGCTGCACACGCTCCTGTCACGGGCAAATGTTTCGCCGCCTTATGTTTTTGTCGGCCACTCTCTTGGCGGAGTGTACGTCCGGTATTACACTCACCGTTACCCGGATCAAGTAGCCGGGATGGTACTTGTTGATCCGGGCTCGGAGTGGCAGATTTTCCGAACGGGTGACAATTTCGCCCGTGAGCAGAAGGCTGCGATTGGGGTGAAGACTTCCCTGTTGCGGGGTATGGGAAAGGAAGCGGCAAATGGGACTTTTGTAAAAAACCTGTCCCTTGTACAGAATTATTGTAACCCAAAATTACCTGCCTACGAGTACCATGCGTTCCAGGCACTCTGGGCTACAGAACCCTCGTTCTGGGATGCATGTGCAGTTGAAGGAGAAAGCGGTTTTTCCATATGGGAGGAGGTCTCACGCGAGAATATTACAATGCTGGGAAACATCCCCCTGATCGTGATCTCTTCAGGGCAGGATATGGGATTTTCCGCAGATCCAGATGAGAATAAAAACGCAAACCTGATGTTCCGGACACTCCAGAAGGAGATGGCAGCGGAATCATCGCAGGGAAAATATCTCATCGCCGCAGACAGCAGTCACTATATTCAGATCGATGAACCGGATCTGGTGACAGGAGCGATCCGGTCGGTGGTGAATGCGACCCGGTAAAATTCCCCCATTCAGGTGAAGTTTTAATATCTGCAAGTACCGTGCGGTTATTCCTGTCTTTTTGTGTTACGGGCTGGGAATCACATGTTCAAAGGAAGGAACGGAAGTGAGATCCCGGAATTCGACAGACTTCCCGTCGGGAAACCGGATGGTGAGATCCCCTGATGTACCGTCCAGCGTGACCATCTTGCTAAACCAGTACTTGTCAAGTTGTTTTCTTGCATCTGCAAGGGAGAAGGCCGGTGTTTTATAACTGGTAGTGCCCGGGTTTTTGCCTACAGTCACAAGACGTTGGACCGTGAGCTGTGTCTTATCGGGAGAAACGGAATGGACCAGGATGTTTTTTCCTAAAGCTCCCGAAAGCAGGGGGAGTGCGGCAGGGTAGACGATTGCCTGCTCTGCCCAGTTCAAAGAATAATCTGCTGCAATCAATGCATCCCCGTTCTCTGCAACGGTGACATCAATATGCCGGATGCTGACTGCTCCTGCCGGCATCACAAGGAGGAGCATGAGACTTATTGCCACGATAACCGGCATACTTTTGCAGAGGATCATAGTAAGATATGCGTTGGCATTGTTCTCTATAAATACTAATTGGGGGCATCTCACCCTCTCATCCATCCCTGTGTGTTTATGGCCAGTTCAGATCCACTGCAACAACTTCATGCGCATCCAATCTGTTTTTTTTGCATTATCTCATCCTCTTTGGATCTTCGGGCTTCATTTGCGTGCTGCGTGAGTCACCATGATTGAAAAACCCTCGTGGGGGTCATTAATTCTGAATAATTTCAGACACCCTTCTGGCATCGGGATAGTGGGTTTTTATAATATCACGTTTAAAGTGAATTATCTTAAAAAATTC
>JAURZP010000161.1 GCA_030653335.1 Methanoregula sp.
TTATTACACGCCCGCCTCCCTGTGCTGCTGCCACATCGCCAAGTCCGGTCCGGTGTTCAACCTCAATCTCATGTGAGTGGCGGGCAATATCCCATGGGGTTAACCCGATAGTGAAAAGACGGTTTAAAGCAGTAGCCGATGCAAGAAGGGCCGCAGCAGAAAGTCCGAATCCTGCACCGATCGGCAGATGACATTCTGTTGTAATGGAGGCAGTTACTCCCAATCGTTCCATGATTGAAATGAGGGGGGGCGATGCTCGGGAAATTGTAGAAGTTGTACCATCCACAGCCCGATGTCTGATAACAACAGAAGGAATATCAGAGTGCCGGACTGTTGCTGTCACTCCTTCTGTTATGACAATTCCCGCACCAATACTACCCGTTGTCAACAATGTGCTCCCCTCTATTTTTTTAAAATAGCCGGATATGTGACCCGGGCAGAATGCTACAACACTGTTTTGTCTGATGGGGAACCCTCCATGGATATATGAAATTGTTTGGTGTTTTTCCCCATTAATGATGCCTGTCTGAGAACTCGCTTGGATATTCTCTTTTTAAGTTATCCCGGGTTTATACTTCAAAAGGATTGATTCTTTTGAGCCACGGAATCTTGTTAAAATGCGAATCTTCAGTATAAATCGCGCTGATATCGTGCTTCTTCATGGTCGCAGCAAGCAGGGCGTCCCAAAAGTGGAGGGAGAACTTGCGCCTGATATTGACAGCATCCATAATCGTATCCGGGTCATAACCGATAACCCTCCAGCCATCAAATGAGACAATATCCCGGATAAACCGTGTAATAACTTCGTCCGGTAATGGCTGTTTGACTTTCTCTTTCATAACAACAGAGAACTCCGCAAGGTTTTGAACTGACACAGCGTAAGCGAGTTCAGATCGCCAGCATCGGGAGAGAAGTTCTGCTGCTATCGCCCGCTTCTCCGGCTCTCCGGCATCAAAGGCACAGCAGAGGACATTCGTATCAATAAGAGCCGGTTGTGCGGTCATAGAGATCTTTTCGTTCTGTATAGAGATGCTTGCCGAGATGATGTCCCGTTTTTAAAAGAGCCAGTGCATCGTTTGCGATCTCTTCTTGTGTCTGCTGCTTTACCCAGTGTTCCAGGGCTTCAGTTGTTGCCTTGCCGAGGTACCCTTTCCGCTCGCCCAGTTTCTTCTTTGCCGCTGCTCGGAAACGTTTCTCGGTCTCATCATCAATACAGATCGTGATTGTTCCCATAATGAATATACTAGAATAGTTTTAACTTTTAAATGTTATGATAATTTAAAAGTTTTAGTTTGGCCACAATTTTGATCAATAGGTGTGACGATGACCTCAACTTCACAGCAAAAACGTTGACATTAACCTTGCGCATTTTAAGAGAGCAGAGAATTGCGAAACCCATATTCCAGCGTGGTACAATAAGTGATGACGAATTACGGGTATATTTATTAGATTGATCTTTAAAAATTTAAGATCCGGAGAGAGACCGATGCCTGACCCTGTGCATAATGAAATCGTAGAGATAAAATACAAGATGGACATTAAAGAGCGAGCGGAAGATGTGGTGCTACGAGCGTTTATGGAAGGAGAGGAATTTTTAGTCCTCGAAATACAAGTCGTAGGAACTTTGGATGAATCCAAGGACAAAGATCCGCTGACTATTGAGTATCTCGCTGTATGTAATACAAAAGTGCTTATGACTTCCTGGATGCAGGACAAGAACGGAAAACTCACAACAATCTGCAAAAAGACAGTCATGAATTTAAAACCTCAAAGAATTGCAGGGCTTATCCCTTTTATCAAGATGCACGATAAACGGGAAGTATGTCTGTACCGATTATCTGCATGGGTGTTTATGGATGAGGATGGTACAAAAAAGTGGAACATCAAGGATAAGATCGATCCGGCACTTATAGAAGTGGACGCATTGGCACTCCAAAAAGCGGAATCTGCAAGGGAATGGGCTAAGGAAGTGTTGGTGGAATCTCCTGTGGAGTTGGACTGATTTTTTTGCGGGATCCATCTCATTCCAACCGTCATCTATGTCACCTTCGGGAATACATCCCTAAAACGTGCATATGAAAACAGGCCTTTCTTTCACTTTCCACCTACTTTATCCCATCAGGCAAGCGATCATCAATCCAATTGAGCCCAATTGAGCACTTTTATTAGCCCAATTTATACCAAATCCAATCAAACGGGGCACACCCTGCAGTTTTCAAAAAATATATAGCTCCATTTTTCGCGAATTAGACACTTTTTTAAGAGCCGGGACCGACAATCGTAACAGAGTCTCCGACGGAGAAGTGGATTTTGCCCCTCTACCCTCACCCCATCTCCTCTCACTTCCGGATAATCCCAAAATTTCTCGTCGTTGTCTGACGAGAGGTTTTTAATCTGACCCTCAAAACAGGCCTTTCTAACACTTTCCACCTGCTTTAGCCCATCAGGCAAGCGATCGTCAATTTAAAAGAGTTCTATTAGGGATCATTTTAAACCATTTTATGTGCGTATTTTGCCTCAAAACGCTCAAAAATCGCGTATTCTCAAAATCCCGGGTTTCAAATCCCGTTTTTTGAGAATATATTCGATTTTTAGAGAAACGCTGAAAATAAAATAAGCC
>JAURZP010000164.1 GCA_030653335.1 Methanoregula sp.
GATCTAAATGAAGAGAAACTCCCGCTCGTTGCGGTGCTTGCCGCAGCCATCTTCGCCCTACAGTCTTTTAATCTCCCTGTCTCGATGGGGACCAGTGGACATCTGGTTGGCGGGGCGCTTGCCGCAATCCTCCTTGGCTCACCGTTTGCTGCTGTATTCATTCTTACCCTGGTTCTGATCGTGCAGGCGGTCCTGTTCGGTGACGGAGGGATCACAACATTGGGGGCCAATATTATAAACATGGGTGTCATTGGCGGCTTTGTGGGTTTCTACACCTTCAAAGGATTGATGGGGGCAACAAAGAGCATGCCCATATCGGCATTCGTAGCTGCATGGCTTGCCTGCCTTATCCCCGCACTTGCGTGTGCTGTTGAGATGTACTTTGCCGGTACGTTCCCCCTCCAAGAGGGCCTGATTGCCATGGGCATCTACCATGCCATTATAGGTGTGATCGAAGGGATCGTTACGGTAGCTGCCATCTACCTGATAACAAAAGCAAGACCGGATCTGGTGGATACCGGAGTAAAGATTGCCAAGGGGGCTGGCGCATAATGATGGACAACAAGACATTCATCATTGCAGGCATTGTCATCGCACTCCTTATCGGGTTTGTTGCGGTCTTCATGGCATCCGGGGATCCGGACGGGCTCGAGAGCACCGCACTGGTTGTGCAGGGACAGAAACAGCTGACTGGTCATACACCGGAAGATGCAGAGATTCATGAAGACATGACCGGTAAGTTTACTTACTCATCACCGATGCCGGACTACTCGCTTGGTGAGTCCATGGGTTCGATGGGGGGTCTGGCTGCGATAGTTGTTGGCACCATCCTTGCATTCCTTGTGGTGCTTGGTATTGCTTATGGCATCAAGGTTGCCGGAAAACCGGCAAAATAAAACCAATAGAACTTTACCATTTTTCAACATAGTTCCTATACTCATGCACCTTATCGAGACCCGCGATCTCTGCTATGTCTATTCCGGAAAAGTTGCAGCTTTAAACAACATCAATTTCATTGCCCCGCGAAATGCCCGCATCGCCGTGATCGGATCGAATGGTGCTGGAAAGAGCACACTTTTCAAGCACTTCAATGGAATTTTCAAACCTACATCCGGTTCAGTGCTCATCCGTGGCGAACCCATAACAAAGCAGAACAGTAAGGAGATTCGCAAGTTTGTCGGAATAGTCTTTCAGAACCCCGACGATCAGATCTTCTCCCCGACTGTTGAGCAGGATATTGCCTTTGGTCCAACCAATCTCGGGCTCGATCCTGAAACAATTCATCACCGCGTTCATGAGGCTCTCAAGGTTGTAGGAATTGAGCATCTGGCTAGCAGGGTGCCTCATCACCTGAGCGGGGGCGAGAAGAAACGGGTAGCGATCGCTGGTGTGATCGCAATGGAGCCTGAGGTGCTGGTGCTTGATGAACCGACCGCAGGACTCGATCCAAAGGGAGTAGCCGATCTCAACTTGTTCATCAACTCGCTTGCAAAAAAATACGGGATGACTGTCATCTTCTCTACCCATGATGTCGGACTTGTACCCGAGATCGCAGATTACATTTACGTGATGGACAAAGGACGGGTAGTTGCCTGCGGCACCGTTGATGAGATCTTCATCCAGCCGGATATGCTCAAATCCGTCCGGCTGGATGTTCCAGTGATCCCAAAACTTTTAAAATCGTTAAAAGAGAACGGAATCGACGTATCGATGGCATATACCTATGCTGATGCAGAAGAGTCCCTGCTTCGCGCCTTTGGCAAACGATCATGATTGAAGAACTCTTCCAGATAGAACGGGATGCCTACAAGAACAGCGTTATCCACCGGCTAGATGCCCGCGTAAAGATAACGATTGCATTTGCTGCAATCATCGCACTGGTCGCGGTACCCTATTCCACCATGATATATACGGTGGGGGCGTTCTTTTTTTTATTTTTTTTAGTGCTCTGGACTTGCACAAGGTTGTCTCCGGTGGTCTATGCAAAACGCTTAATGACGATTGTTCCGCTATGGGGAATGGTCATCTTCTTCCAGATCTTTTTTAAGAACAAGTACTACACCGAGTATCATGTCTTTATGAACCTGCCGCTGGGCATCAGCATCTATTACGAATCCATAGAGTTTGCCTTTATCCTGCTGGCGAAATTTATCATCTGTATATCGTTTATCATCCTGCTCTCCTCCACAACAAAAATGCACGAGATGCTCGAAGGTGCAGCCCGGATGGGATTGCCTGCAGAGTTTGCTCTTGCGCTTGGGATGATGATCCGTTACCTCTTTGTCTTTGCCTATATGTTCAGAAAGATCAATGAGACCTTAAAGACCAAGTGTTTTGATGCCTTCGATCGCCAGCTGCCGTACCGTTACCGTTTGCGGCAGCTCGGGTACACCATTGGTACAATGTTCATCCGATCCTATGAGCAGGGGGAGCGAGTGTACACAAGCATGCTCTGCCGGGGCTACGGGCGGGAGAGTTATCTCTTTGTTGAGAGAAAACCCTTAAAGGTTCGCGAATGGACTTTTCTCGCATTCTCCCTGCTCTTCATCATTGCAGTCCCAGTCACCATCTGGTTAACCGCATACCGCCTTTTCTAAGTCATCTTTTTTTATTCCGGATGCCATCATCTTTGCATGGCAAACCAGTTTGGGCATGGGTATATTACCAACATCATGCTGATTGCAGGGCACTTTGCGCTTCCTCCGGAAAAGGCCTGGTACGGCGTGGGCGATCATGTCGAAGGACTCACGCTTCCGGAGAAGTTTTACGGAACCGAAGTTGAAGAACTCACAACCCTCCTCAGGAAGAAAGTGATCTGGCACCAGCCGGGCAGCATGGACAAGGAAGATGCAAAAGAAGTGACCATCACCCTTAACCGGCTCGTGGTTGCAATCGACCGCGAACTGGGTATTGCTGATGCTGCGATCGGGGAGTTCCGGTAACAGGGAAATTGTTTATATACAAAAATCCTGTTTTCACTCCGATCCTTTAAGTCATCAAACAACCAATAATTATTGTGAAAATTCAACACAATTTTTATTCATTTTTAACGGAGGTTTTCCTTGACTGACACGTACGATGCATCCCATATCACGGTGCTTGAAGGGCTCACCCCGGTCCGTGAACGCCCGGCCATGTACATCGGGGGTACCGATACCAAGGGCCTGCACCACCTTGTTTACGAAGTGGTGGACAACTCAATTGACGAAGCACTTGCAGGGTACTGCAGCCGGATTTCTGTAATCATCAACAGGGATGGCTCACTCCAGGTGGAAGACAATGGCCGTGGTATTCCGGTTGACCGGATGGAAAAGAACGGCAAGAGCGCCCTTGAAGTGGTGCTGACCGTTCTCCACGCTGGTGGAAAGTTTGACAAGGAGAGTTACCAGGTTTCCGGTGGCCTTCATGGTGTCGGTGTCTCGGTTGTCAACGCACTCTCCAACTGGCTCTCTGCGCATGTGTATCG
>JAURZP010000175.1 GCA_030653335.1 Methanoregula sp.
AGAAAGTCACCGATCGGGTGAGCAAATCGAACCGGGAAGCGATGCTGCGGGAGCAGCTTAAGGTAATCCAGGAAGAACTGGGCGAAACCGATGGCACTTCCGGAGAAAGCGGATACCGCGAACGGATTGAAAACACAAAGATGCCGGATGATGTACGCAAAAAAGCCTTAGCGGAAGCAAAGAAACTCGAGACCGGAGGCAGCCAGAATCATGAAAGTTCCGTGATCCGGAACTATCTCGATCTCCTGCTCGATCTCCCGTGGGTCACCGAAGAGAAGAAGAGCATCGATATCAAAGAGGCCCGCCGCGTGCTTGAGAGCCACCACAATGGCCTCGAGAAGGTCAAGGAACGGATCGTCCAGCACCTTGCGGTCATGAAACTTAAAAGCGAGAAGCAGGGCTCGATCCTCCTCTTTGCCGGTCCGCCCGGCACGGGAAAGACGAGCTTAGGCAAGAGCATCGCCGAGGCGCTCGGGCGAAAGTACGTCAGGATCAGCCTTGGCGGCGTCCGGGACGAAGCCGAGATCCGGGGCCACCGGAGGACCTATGTCGGTGCCCTGCCCGGGAGGATCATCCAGGGCATACAGAAAGCCGGCACGAAAAACCCGGTCTTCATCCTCGACGAGATCGACAAGTTGTCCCTCTCCTACTCAGGAGACCCGGCGAGCGCCCTATTAGAGGTCCTCGACCCGGAACAGAATAACACCTTCTCGGACCACTACCTCGAAGTCCCGTACGACCTGTCGGATGTCTTGTTCATCGCTACTGCCAACTCCCTTGCAACGATCCCGGCCCCGCTTCTCGACCGGATGGAACTGATCGAGATCTCGGGCTATACAAAGAACGAGAAGTTCGCCATAGCTAAAGACCACCTGATCCCTGAGACTCTCAAAGAGCACGGTCTCGATATGGACAAATTCCAGGTTGATGATGAGGCGTTGAAAGTAATCATCGAGAAATACACCCGTGAAGCAGGTGTCCGGTGGCTCGGGAAGCAGCTTGCAAAAGCGGCACGGCATGTATCCGAGAAGATCGTCTCCGGTACTGCCGAGTTGCCATTCGTGGTGACCACGGCCAAGCTTGACGGGATATTGGGAAAGGAGTTAATCCGCCAGGAAGTGGCGAGGAAAGAACCGGTTCCCGGTGTGGTCACCGGCCTTGCATGGACCCCGGTCGGCGGGGAGATCCTCTTCATCGAAGGCACGTTCATGCCCGGGACCGGCAAACTCACCCTCACCGGCCAGCTCGGGGACGTAATGAAGGAGTCGGCTACGATATCGTTAAGCCTCATCCGTTCACGGCTTGCAAACACGCAGAACGGGTTCAATTTCATGACGAGCGACATCCACGTGCATGTGCCGTCGGGAGCGACCCCGAAAGACGGGCCATCAGCGGGAGTCACGCTCTTTACAGCCCTGTCCTCCCTGATCACCGGAAAGACCGTTGATCCAAACCTGGCAATGACCGGAGAAATTACCCTGAGTGGAGCAGTCCTGCCGGTGGGAGGGATCAAGGAGAAGGTTCTTGCTGCACATCGTGCAGGAATAAAAAAAGTGATCCTGCCAAAAGAGAACGAGAGGGATTTAACAGATGTGCCTGAGGATGTCCGGGCCGAACTGGTCTTTGTGCCCGTCGAGACGGTAGAGGAGGTCTTAAAAGAGGCGCTGGGTATTGAGCTGCCCCGGACCATAATGATGCAGGTGAGTAACAGTTTTGTTCCTGTACAGAATCTCTGAATGAAAAGAAATACGGAAATTATCGGGAGTGGTGAGGGGGATTACGGGAGTTTTTTGTTCCTACCTTCCATCCCCGGGCCGGCCCGCCGTTACCCGCCTACCTGGAGCACTACCCCCGGCCCACGGCTGCACCGCCACACAAAGACCCGACCATACTCCCGTGACTTCTGGTGAACCTACCCGGTCTTACACTCCTTTGCTTCCTCCGCAAGCTCCCCCTCGATCCTCTTTGCCCGTTTTGCAAGCACCTCAAGGAGCCGCTCTTCTTCAACCGCATGCCGCTCGTCCGGTGTGGGGCCCTCCGGAATCCATGCAGGCCGCGGCTGGTCTTTGAAGTAATTCCGGATCGCCCGGCGCAGGGCCCCAACTGCGAGAATACCACAGTGGGCTTTCACGGTAGGAAGCGTCCCGAGTTCATCCGAGATATTCTTCCAGCTGATCTGCCAGGCCTGCTCGACGGTTTTGCCTTTGGCCATGACGGTCATGATGCTTGATGCCGCGATATTTGCGGCGCAGCCGTAACTCTCGAACATCGCCTCGGTAATCGTCTGGGTTGGCTTTTCGATCCGTAAATAGACGGCTATCATATCGCCGCAGGCCAGGCTTCCGGCAACGGCCTCGGCATCCGGGTTCTCCATTTTACCCAGGTTCTTCGGGTTCCGGAAGAGTTCCAGCACCTTTGGGTTGTAAGCTAAGGGAATGCGACTTGACATGGTTAACCTCCTGTTTTAAACGGACTCATGGATCGGATTCGTTTCGCCGCTTCCCCAAAGCACAGGATAACGTACTCGATATCCTCCTGCGTGTGGAACGGCGTGGTCTTCATTAAAATACTCCCGTGGGCTTCTTCGTACTTGCGGTGGATCGCAAGGAGGACGTGGCTGGGTTCCAGCACCCTGCTTGTGCAGGCGCTCCCGCTCGAGACGTACACGCCTTTTAAGCTCATCTCGACGGTCAGGGCCTCGCCCTCGCAGTTTAAGAAGCTGATGTTCACATTGTCAGGCGCCCGTCTCCGGCCGGCAGGGCCGTTGAGCAGGGTCTGGCTGACAGTTTCCGTGATACCTGTTATGAGCCGGTCCCGCAACCAGGCCATATGGGCAGGATACTCATCAGCGTGTTCCTGCATGAGTGAGACGGCAGTGGCAAAACCCGCTATCGCAGGGATATTCTCGATACCTGCCCAGAGCTTCTGGGTGCTGAGCTGGCCGTGGATGATGGGTTTGAGTTCAATACCTTCACGGATATACAGGGCCCCGGCACCCTTGGGCCCGTACACTTTATGGCTGGAGAATGAGGCAAGGTCTGCACCGCTCTTTTCCAGGTCGAGCGGGATCTTCGAAAACGCATCACGGGCGTCGAGATGCACCTTAATCTCCGTGTCCTTGTCCTTGACGATGTCCACGATGGCCCGGGTGTCCTGGATGGCCCCGATCTCGTGGTTGACCGGTGCGATACTGACAAGCAGTGTATCCTTGTCCAGCTGGCCGGCCAGTGCATCCATATTCACAAATCCATCGCGATCAACCGGGATTTTTACCACCCGGAACCCTGCCTGCGCCAGCTGTTCCGCCGGGAATACAACGCTCAGGTGCTCAATTGAGGAGATGACGATCTTCTTCCTCGTCTTTGCTGCCAGTGCAAGACCGGTAATGGCAAGGTTGTTGGCCTCCGTACCGCTGTGGGTGTAGGCGATCTCATCCGTCTTACAATGCATTGCATCCGCAAGGACCAGCGTGGACTGGTAGAGAGTTTCATAAGCCTCCCAGCCTTTCCGGTGAGTGATGGAGGGATGGCCCATTCCGCTACCGGTGTATGCCCTCTGCATGGCCTCGAGCGCCTGCGGGAACACCATGCCGGAGTTCTCGGAGTCCAGATAGACCTCACGTTCAGGAACGCCATGGGATTTTAGAAGCGCTGTCACATCCCGGGACATATCGCTGAACATCATCCGGACACCCCTACATAGATCTCATAAACATCCCCACTCTTTTCGGTTGCGATCAGTTTGTGCCCCACGCTCTGCGCCCACTCCTTCACATCGGATGGGGCGGCAGGATCGGTGGCAAGCAGTTTTACAACCTGTCCCGGTTGAGCCTTTCCTACCGCATCAGCAAGGGCGATAAGCGGACCCGGGCACGATTTGAATTTCGCATCCACCGTTATATCGGCGTTCACCTCATTCACCATCCTTTAGGAAATGAAGAGCGAAACATCGGATCCCTTCGCTTTTGAAAGAAACGTTGCCGCCCCGGCGATACTGTCAACGAAACTTTCAAGGTCTTCCTGCTTTAAGTTGAACATGCCCAGTGAGGTTGAACAGGCATAGATTTTGATCCGCCCGGTAGCGAGACCCTGCTCAAGTACGGTTTTCCAGTCTGGTATCGACCCGGAGGCAATGGCTTCGTTCAGTTTTCCTTCGTAAGCCTTGTAATCGAGCGTCACTCCGGAGGGCTGGTATCCCTTTTTCAGCGCAAGCAGTCCCCAAAAGGTAAAGAACATCTCTGCATTCCACCCGGAGATTGTTGCGGTGGTTGCAAGCGTGACGGCGGGAAAGAGTTTATCCATCTTCTCCGATGCCACGATAATGGCAATTTTCGACATATGGTACATACCTCCACCCAGTGCGGGTATAATGGGGACTGACCATGCAACATGATATAGTTACCTGAGTTTGTAGTTTTCTAACTTACTTACCGCCGAAAATTTTTAAAAATCTGGATGAACGCGCTTTAATTTTAAAATAGCCTGTAAATGTCGACCGG
>JAURZP010000353.1 GCA_030653335.1 Methanoregula sp.
GCTTCTTACAAAAAGAAGTTGAAAGCCGCCTTTTTGAAGGAATACCGGTAACAAAGGGCGACCAGATCCGCCTCTCAATGTTTGGCAAGAAGTTTGATTTTCTTATCTGTGAGGCTATACCGGAGATAGGGATTATCACCCGGACTACTTCTGTCAAAATCCATGGGAAGAAGACGCAGGAAAAAGAGATCAAAAAGAGCCTCATCTCCTACGAGGATATCGGCGGGTTGAAAGGACAGGTGGACAAGATCCGGGAAATGATCGAGCTCCCCTTAAAATATCCTGAGCTTTTTGAACGCATGGGCATCGACCCGCCAAGGGGTGTCCTCCTCTACGGCCCACCGGGTACAGGAAAGACGCTGATTGCAAAAGCGGCGGCACAGGAGACCGATGCCTACCTGATCTTCATCTCCGGTCCCGAGATCGTTGGGAAATATTACGGGGAGTCAGAAGCCCGGTTACGGGAAATCTTTGCAGAAGCCCAGAAGAATGCTCCCGCCATTGTCTTCATCGATGAGATAGATGCGATTGCCCCAAAGCGCGAGGATGTAGGCGGCGATAAACAGGTGGAACGGCGGATTGTTGCCCAGCTCCTATCGATCATGGACGGGTTGAAGGACCGGGGGCAGGTGATCGTGATTGCAACGACCAACATCCCTAACTCGCTCGATCCGGCACTCAGGAGACCCGGTCGGTTTGACCGGGAGATCATGATCCCGATCCCGGACCGGGACGGAAGGCGTGAGATCCTTGAGATCCACACGCGGGGTATGCCTCTCGCTGCCGATGTCAACCTCGATGAACTGGCAAATATCACCCACGGGTATGTCGGCGCTGACCTTGCAGCACTCTCCAGAGAGAGCGCGATGCATGCCCTCCGGAAGATCTTACCGGTTATTGACTTTACCAAGCGTGAGGTTCCCTATGAATTGATCGCCGATCTTACGGTCAAAAAAGAGGATTTTATGAATGCGTTCCTGGAGATCGAACCATCCGCCCTGCGGGAGGTCTTTGTCGAGATCCCCGATGTCGGCTGGGACGATGTGGGGGGTCTGTCTGAAATCAAGGAAGAGATCCGGGAGGCAGTCGAACTCCCGCTGAAATGTGCGGACCTGTACACCTATGCAGCGGTCACTCCCCCGAAAGGGATACTGCTGCATGGTCCGCCTGGCACGGGAAAGACGCTGATTGCAAAGGCGATCGCCCACGAGACTCAGTCAAACTTCATCTCGATCAAAGGGCCGGAGCTTCTCTCGCGGTTCGTGGGTGAGTCTGAGCGCGGCATCCGGGAGATCTTCAAAAAAGCCCGGCAGGCAGTCCCCTGCATCATCTTCTTTGACGAGATTGATGCGATCGCACCGACACGGGGTGGCAGGAATGACAACGGTGTCACCGAACGGGTGATCGCCCAGCTCTTAACCGAGATGGACGGTCTTGAGGAGTTAAAAGGCGTCACCGTCCTTGCAGCAAGCAACCGTATCGATATGATCGATCCCGCACTCCTGCGGGCAGGACGCATGGATCTCCAGATCGAGCTGCCAAAGCCGGATGAGACCGGACGTCTTGAGATCTTCAAGGTACATACACGAAAACGACCACTCCTAAAAGGGGTAAAACTTGAAAATTACATTAAAGAGACCGAAGGGTTCACCGGGGCAGAGATAGAGGCAGTGTGCAATCGCGCCGCGATTCTTGCCATCCGGGAATTCTCAAAGACTGAAAAAGACCAGTCCGCGTTTGTGATCAAAGCGTCGCATTTCAGCCGTGCGATTGAGGATGTGCGAGCCAATACTTCCAATATTTAAAACAAGATTCGGAAATTCCGGGAACCTATATACTCTTCCCCAATGAGTAGGTTGTGGGCACAAATGCCCAGAACATAAAGGAGGAGAAAAACATGGTAGAAAAAATGAACTCATCTTCGAGCCTCGTCGAGGTAATTGACCGTATTCTGGATAAGGGCATTGTTGTTGACGCATGGGCACGCGTCTCACTTGTCGGTATTGAGATACTCTCTATCGAAGCCCGCGTCGTGATCGCATCGGTTGAGACGTTCCTGAAGTACGCAGAAGCTGTCGGGCTTACGGAACACGCAGAAATTGCTGCATAATCATATATCCTTCTCTGGGATGAATTCAAATGGATTCAGATGGATGGAGATGCAACCCATCCATTCAATCATTCTTTGAATTCGATCCTCAGATTTTGCACCGTCTATTCACAAAATAATTCACAAAAGGATTGGTACGATTCGTTCATGTCATAACAATGCACGTCCCTCATGCTGCAAAAGTATGACAATAGCATCCATATCTTTTTTGTTTGTAAAGAAAGTATCTGAAACAGTGGTGACTGTATCTTGAGCTATTACGGGCAGTTCGCCGGGTAGACTGGAGTCAGGTACAAATTAATCCCGTACAGTACCACGCAGGTAATTACCGGGAGTCTGCGCATATTGTTCATCAGAACGATCCGGCCGATACAGACCTTAAATTCCGGTATAACCTGTTCACCCGTTATACCTGGCCCCCCAATTGTACCCGTGATACCCGTTGCAGTACGATTGCACTGGGTTCCGTGTTCTGAACCCTCTCTCGACCGGAGCGACTTGCAGGAAAAGGACCGTGGAACGCCCGGGAACAGACGCGGGCACTGGGATAAAGGCCCCCTCACGTGTTGCGGCGCATACCCGTACCCCAATGCTTACGTAGTTGTATTCGATCTACCCCATCTTTTGCACTTTATTGCATCCTCAAATTTCGAAACAAAATTCGGAAATTCCGGACACGTATTTATCAGATCCCCCCCGAATGGAAGAGTGTCAAAACATTAGACAGATGTGAGGTGGGAAAAATGACAATTGCAGATGGAATGCACCAGATTGTTGACAACATCAACGGAGCCAGAT
>JAURZP010000196.1 GCA_030653335.1 Methanoregula sp.
CGGAGAAAACGGGCTTCCCATGAAGAAAAAAGGAATCATGATCATGAATGCCGCAGAGCTGCATGCATTCAGGGAAGCGTTTAAAAATGAAAAGCTTGACAATCTCATCAATGTATTAGAAGATGTTACCGGCCGCAAAACCACAGGAAAACCTGTCAAGGCAGAGGTAGTGCAGCTGTAAACTAATATATCATTTGTGTAATTCACGGGCAGTGGAGGGATGATAATCAGGAAATGGATAGCGGCAATTATTGTCGTGCTTCTGGCAGCAGTAGCGATATCCGGATGTATTGGAGTCAAAACGCCATCCTCATCGGGCCCCGTACCTCCTGCGGTATTTGTTGATTATAAGCGCACCGGAGGTATTGCTGGTCTCGATGACAGGCTTGTAATTTTTGATAACGGGGTTGCAGTTATATCGCGAAAATCAGTCAGCACAGAGATTGCGTTAAACCAGAGTGATCTTGAACGGATTACCGGAATCTTTAATGAGGCGCAGTTCTCCATGTTGCAGGGCAATTACACCGCCCGGGTTGGGGCTGCCGATTATTTCCGGTATACCATCAGTTACCACAGTAAGACCGTGATCGCTGAGGATTCTGCGATTCATCCCTCTTTGCAACCGGTGATTGACGAGTTGAACCGCATTATAAGCAGGGCTGACACCGACAAACAGATGGATCGTACGTTTGCAAATTTGCATTATTAATTTTTTATTGAACAAAAACAATTAAAAATAAGTTACTTTTTTTCATACATGCACGACTGGACATCGTGACCGAGTTTGCCGATCGCGTCTGCGCGGCACCGCTGGCAGTGGCGCATCTGTTTAACATATTTTGCACACTCGTCCTGCATCTTTCTCTTCATCTCCTGTGTGGGCGGGGTAATATCGGCGAACTTGTACTGGGCGATAAGCGGGATGACGTTGAAGGTGTACACACCCATCTCTCCGACTTTCTTTGCAATCGCCGGGATATGATCTTCGTTGATGCCGGGGATATAGACCGTGTTGATCTTTACGATCATGTGCCGCTTGACTGCCTCTTCGATACCCTTCATCTGCTGGGAGAGCAGTAATTTAGCACCTTCAAGTCCGGTATAACGCTTACCCTTGTAATCGATGAACTGGTAGATCTTGGCACCGATCTCGGGATCGATCGCATTGAGGGTTACGGTGATGTTACCTACATCATATTTCTGGAGCAGGTCGATCTTGTCGGGTAGCACGAGACCATTGGTGCTGATGCATTTGATCACGTTTGGGTACTCTTCATGGAGGCGGCGGAGCGTTTCAAACGTTTCTTCGTTTGCCAGCGGTTCACCGGGTCCGGCAATGCCGACTACCTTGATGTAGTTATATTTCTCCACGACTTTTTTTACCATGTCCATGGATTCATCGGCATTCAGTACCCGTGTGGTGACCCCGGGGCGGCTCTCGTTTACGCAGTCAAAATCCCGGATGCAGTAATTGCACTGGATATTGCATTTCGGCGCAACCGGTATGTGACACCTGCCGAAATTGTGGCATGCTTTTTCGGAAAAACAGGGATGTTCATTTATTTTGCGCATCTGCGCAGCGTCCCACTGGACTTTTTTTCCTGCAACATCTGCAACCTTTACTTGATCATCCATAGTCAACACCAACACGTTCGTTCTGTTGGTATAAATACCGTGCAATCATGATAGCGATTCACAACAACACATGGTGTGCGGTTCTCTTATTGCCGGTACCGGTTTTAGTTTTTCTGACCTTACTGGTCTCTCCGGATTACATGTATATGGTTGACCGGATTATTGTACTGGAGAAAACCATGAAGAAGTCTGAGAAGGTCAAGGGCAGGGAAGCGGTTGCAGCCAAGAAAAGACTCTACCCCAAACTTGCGATGGTTGCGGCAGCAGGTATACTGATTCTTGTTGTCATCGGGTATATCCTGCTCAATCCTTCCGGTGCAAAGAGCGGGGATATGGTGACTGTAGAATATACCGGCAGTCTTACTGATGGAACGGTCTTTGATTCGAATGTGAACGCAACCCCGCTTACGTTTATTATCGGGCAGGGCAGGGTTATCAAGGGTTTAGAAGAAGGAGTCACCGGCATGTCTCAGGGGCAGACAAAGACGTTAAAGATTCCGGTTGACAAAGCCTATGGCCCGTATAATGATGCACTTGTCCATGTCGTGAACCGTTCGACTTTGCCCGCAGATGTAAAGCCAGAAGTGGGAAACCTCCTGACAATTACAAGGAAACCCGATGGGGCTGTTGCCCGGGTAAAAATAATCAATGTCACCCCGTCAACGATCACATGGGACGAGAACCACGCACTTGCGGGAAAAGATCTCGTTTTTACGATCCGGTTGATTGAGGTACAAAAAGGCTGATACTTTTTTTAATATTTCTCATGGTGTCAATGATGGCGTTATCAAGAAACGGGCCGGCAGGCTGCTTGAAGGCCGGACATGGGATCAGATGTCGGGTCTGACCGTAACGGTTTAGCAACATCATCTCTATCCGCTCCTCATTTCCCTTTATTAAAAATCTATCAATATATCACAACCTGATAGATGGCAATACCCGAACCTGATACCTCTCGCCAAATACCAAAATCTCCCAATCCCTTAAAAATTAGTATTTCCTCTGGTAGCAGGTTTTCCAAAACCGGGTCCAAATCCCAATTACTAATAAATACTAATTTGTGCCAAATTAGTAATTGGTACATGAGCTCATGACACAACTGCCCGAAAAACCGCCGTCCGACTGGACGAAGGCCCTCACGGATGGGCAGTCAAACTATTTTACTGACGAACCGTTCAAAAAAGACGTGACCGAGTACAACCGACGCTATCTCTTCTGGGACGAGCTGAAGTACCGGATACCAAATGCCGAGCAGAGGAAGAGTGCCTGGGCCATTATGAAATTATACCGGTCAATGCGGCAGGAGCATGTTTACTATCCCCCCCTCCAGATCACCTACACGATCATCGCGGAGATCGTAAAAAGCCTGCACATGATCGACAGCTACCTTACGGGGAATATCCGTATCCACAACAAGACCATCCGGCTCGAAAAGTCGTACAT
>JAURZP010000205.1 GCA_030653335.1 Methanoregula sp.
ATGCAGCAACCGATGTGTGTGGCAGAGCGTATGATTTCATCATCGGGCCCCTTTCCGGAGAACCATCTGCACGGAAGATTATCCTCCCGTTCCGGGCTGACCTGGTCGAACGCTGGAAGATTGTGCCGGGGGATATCGTTATTGGCCGGCCCATGGGGCAGGGCTGTCCGGTGCAGCACGTGCTCCGCGTGATCGAAGCAAACCCGGTGACCGGTGTCCTCACCTGTCATACGGTCGGGCCTCACGAGGCGCGGCTGGGTGGGGGAAAGGATGTGCAGGCTTACCATGTCATCGGGTTCGAGGGGATGGCGGAGGTAGTGAGACGCCGTCCTGAATTCGGGTTCCGGCAATTCTTCCTCCCCTCGTTTTGCATGATGCAGGTTGCCCATACCGGCGTTGTGAATATGGTGCTCGAGAAATCCACAGGCCTGCAGGTAAGGGTTGAGGATATCAGGATCCTCTAGGAGTGCTGTTATGAAGACCATCGACGGGATAAACAGGAAGATCGCAGAGGGAAATGCCGTTGTCTGCACGGCTGCTGAACTGAAACAGCGTATTGCGGAGTATGAGACAGTCACCGCAGCCGATGTCGATGTGGTGACCACCGGGACATTTGGCGTGATGTCCGGCACGCTTGCCGTCCTGCACCTCCCGGTAACGGCCCCCGGCACGTTCCGCCATGCCGAAAAAGTCTGGCTGAACGGGGTTCCGGCAATTCCCGGGCCCTGCCCGAACGAGGGACTCGGTTCGGTCGATCTCGTTGTGTACGGAACTGCACGGGCAAGCGCTACGTATGGTGGGGGACATCTCTTCCGCGATATCGTTGCAGGAAAGAAGATTACCGTTGACGTGGAGTCCTCGCAGAAGAGGTTCTCCCGCACCGTGACTCTGGCCGATATGGGTCATGCCCGCCTCATCACTACGCGAAGCGCGTTCAGGAATTACCTTGCCGTCATCAACACGAAACCCGATCCGGTACAGACAATATTCTCGGTAAAAGGACTGTCCGGACCGTATACCGAAGCTTCGGTCAGCGGGTGCGGGGATATAAACCCGCTCCAGAACGATCCCGGCTTAAACGTTATCGGAGCCGGGACAAGGATTCTTTTAAACGGCGGGACCGGTTACGTCATGGGTACAGGTACCCGGAGCAGCCGGGAAAAACCCAATCTCGCGGCCTACGGGGATATGCATGCGATGATCCCGGAGATGATGGGCGGTTTTGTGACCTCGTTGGGTCCCGAGTGCAACACCTCAGTTGCCATTCCCATCCCGGTGCTTGACGATGCGATTCTTGCCGGTCTCCGCATCACCAATGACCGCATCCCGTTGCCGGTAGCAGATGTGCGGGACCGGGTTCCCTTTACCACCGCCCGTTACGCGGATGTCTGGGACGGTACTGATTCTGTTATCTCGTTTATACCCGGTGCCTGCATCCAGTGCGATGCCTGCCAGGCTGCACAAATTTGCCCAACGGGTGCGATCACGCCACAGAAAGGAATTGACCCGCTGCTCTGTGTGAACTGCGGTACCTGTGTCCGTGAATGTCCCGGGGGTGCATTCTCCGGAAATCTCGGGGCGTTACCGGTAGGCACAACTAAAGTCCCTGTCACGCTTCGCCAGTCAGACCGTGCCCGGGCACTACGGCTGTGCACGCATCTCAAAGACCTGATCCTTGACCGGAAATTCAGTCTCACCGGGAAGGTGGAGGATCTCCTGTGAGTGACTATACCCTTCGCTGTGTCCTATGCGGAGAAGAAGTGCCGGAGCAGTATACTCTTGCCTGTCCCCGGGGCCATCCTTCTCTCCTGCGGGCCGATTATGCTGAAAAACAGCTTCATCTCAAAAACGCTCCCGGTATTTTCCGTTTCAGTAGCTGGCTCCCGATCCATGGCACGCTTCCGATCGATGCGGGCCCGGTATGTTACAAGAGCAAAGCGCTGGCACGCGAACTGAACCTCCCCAACCTGCATATCGGTTTCAACGGCTACTGGCCGGAACGGGGCGGGAAGATCACCACCTGCTCGTTCAAGGAGCTCGAAGCCCTCCCGACCATGGTCCGGGCAAAGGAGAATACGACCAAAACCCTTGTCATTGCATCAGCCGGCAATACTGCCCGGGCATTTCTCCAGGTCTCGGCCCTGACCGGAGTTCCGGTCGTTGTCGTGGTACCCGAGAAGGCCATCCCCCGGCTCTGGACAACTGTTCCGGCTGATAAGGCCTGCGTGATTGCAGTACGAGGGGATTATACCGATGCCATCCGCTTCAGCCGCGAGGTCTGCTCCCTTCCCGGTTTTATCGAAGAGGGCGGGGCCCGTAATGTTGCGCGGCGGGATGGGATGGGAACCGTGATGCTCGATGCGGCTGTGACCATAGGCCGTATGCCAGACTATTACTTCCAGGCTATCGGCAGCGGCACCGGGGGAATTGCTGCGTGGGAAGCCGCAGTCCGTCTCCGGGCAGACGGAAGGTTCGGGACAGCACTGCCATCCCTTCACCTCAGCCAGAACCTTCCGTTCGTTCCCATGGTCTCGGCATGGAATGATCGGCGGAGAAATCTTATCGCAGAGACGGATATGCCGGATTCTCAGACAGCCATATCCCGGGTCTATTCGGATGTGCTGACAAACCGCGAACCCCCCTATGCTATCCCCGGAGGGGTATTCGATGCTATGTCGGCAACTGATGGCAGGATGTACGCAGTCTCCAACGATGAAGCATGTTCTGCAGGGACCCTGTTCACCGGACTCGAAGGCATCGATCTCGATCCCGCTGCAGCGGTATGCACTGCCTCGCTCATTCAGGCATGCGAAAGCGGAAACATCGATACGAACAGAACTGTACTCCTGAACATCACCGGCGGAGGATACGAACGGGTGCGAGAAGACCACACACTCGTCCCGGTTCAACCCGCATTCTGCGTTTCGGCCGGTGCGACTGCCGGACAGGTGAATAAAGAACTGGTGGAGATCGTGAAGATCCATGAATGAGAACCTCGTTATCGACATCTTCAAGGAGCACGGCATCAGCCACATCGCATCGATCCCGTGCGACAAGGCAAAAGACCTCTGTTTCATGCTGCCTGAACTCTTCAACCATACCTGCCTTACCCGGGAAGAAGACGGGATCGGCGTCTGTGCCGGCCTCGCTCTTGCCAGTCAGCGGCCAGCGATGGTCATCCAGAGTTCGGGACTGGGCAACTCCTTAAACGCGATCATGTCCTTAACAAAGACCTATGATCTCCCGCTCCCGATCATAGCAAGCTGGCGCGGAGTACAGGACGAGATAATTCCTGCACAGGTGCCGTTCAATGCTGCGATCCCGAAGATCCTTGACGCGGCCGGTATCCAGTATACGGTTATCCATACCAGCGAGGAGTTCGGTAAGATTGGCGATGTGATCGATGATGCCTTCATGCATTCACGACCTCACGTAGCCCTTGTGCTCCCCAAAGCATGGGAAGGGACGGGATCGTGCCGGGAGGAGGGGGCGCCCCCTTCCCGCGTACGTCGGATCGCGGTCTCCTATGAGCGAACCATCACAGAACCGGTGATGACCCGGTTCGATGCCATCCGCATCATCGCTCGTCATCTCGGGATGCAGGCCGTAGTGTCGAATATCGGGGTGCCCGGGAAGGAACTCTATGCTGCACGCGACCGGCCCCTGAACTTCTACATGCTCGGGAGCTACACGCAGGCCTCACCGCTGGGTCTCGGGCTTGCCGAAGGTACAGGGCGTGATGTCTGGGTGATCGACGGGGACGGGAGTATCCTTGGGACCGGCATCCTGCCGGTTATCGGAGCCCGGCAACCAAAGAATCTCACGATCTTCTGTCTCGACAACGGTGCGTTCGGTAGCACCGGTAACCAGCTCACCCCGGCATACCGGGATACGGATATCGAACTGCTCGCTATCGCAGCGGGTTTCCGGTATACCGTAAAAGCCCAGTCTGAAGCGGAACTGGCAACGGTTATCGGGGAGCTTGGCCGGGGCCCGAACTTTGTCCACGTGCTGCTGAAACCCGGTAATGCTGCGGTGAAAAATATTCCCCTCAACCCTCATGAGATCCGGGACCGGTTCGCGGAAGCGATGAAGGCTCCCCGATGAATGGGAAGGTTTTTTTTTTTAACTTTTTTTTCGGGTTAATAGAAACAGATCTGAACCAATAATGTCCTTCACTGCGGGACTAAAAAAAAGCATAAATATACAAGAGTCCCCCGCTTCAGGGCCTCTTCTAGGCACGGCGGGGCAGGGAGGTCTCATTTTTTTAGTCACTAAAACCGCCGCGGGGGCGCCCCTTTTTGGTGCGGCGGCGTTCATCGCAAAACACAGGAGCGGTTCGGGGGTAAAAGCACAGCCCCCCAGTCAAGAGATATTTTGTCTGTTGTTGATAAACAATATTTACTCAATCGCGTGTTAGCCGCACAGCCTACCCAATCTCCAGCGTTTCCAGCCTTCGACAAGCTTCAAGAAGCGTCTCATCCTTTTTCGAGAAGGTGAACCGGAGTTTTGTTTCTCCCCCCGCGTGGTAAAACGAACTGCCCGGTACTGCAGCAACCCCGGCCTTTTCTACGAGATGTCGTACAAACTCCGTATCTTTCATGCCAAAACCGGCAATATCCGTAAAGATATAGTAGGCGCCTTCCGGCAGCTCGCAGGAAAACCCCGCATTCATGAGCCCGTCAAAGAGGATATGCCGTTTCCGGTCATATTCCCGGGCAAGTTCCCGGTAATAGGATTCCGGCAACCGGAGTGCTGCAACGCAGGCATGCTGCAATGGAGCGGGTGCACCCACGGTTAAGAAATCGTGGATCTTGCGGAGGCGTTCCGTGATCTCCTTACCTGCAAGCGCATACCCGACACGCCATCCGGTGACACTGTAGGTCTTTGAGAAACTCCCGATGGTTATGGTCCGGTCATGCATCCCGTCAAGAGACCCGATCGAGACATGTTTCCTGCCATCATACAGGATGTGCTCGTAAATTTCGTCAGTGATAGCGATCACGTTATTGTCGATACAGATGTCAGCGATGAACCGGAGTTCCTGCCGGGAAAATACCTTGCCGGTCGGATTGTTGGGGGTGTTGATGATGATCGTCCGGGTTTTTTTGGTGAACGCGGATTTCCATGCCTCTTCATCAATGGAGAAATCATCTGAGAGATGGACGTATCGCGGCACTGCACCCGAGATCTGTGCATCAGGCCCGTAATTCTCGTAGAATGGTTCAGGCACGATCACTTCATCGCCGGGCTGGATGATGGCGAGCATCGATGCCATCATCGCTTCGGTCGAACCGCAGGTGACTGTGATCTCTGCCTGCGGGTCGAAAGCCATACCGTTGAACTGCTTCACCCGGGCTGCCAACGCCTCACGGAGATCCTGTGCCCCCCACGTGATCGCATACTGGTTGTAGTCCTCATTGACCGCTTCGCATGCCGCGACTTTTAGTTCATCCGGGCAGGGAAAATCCGGAAAGCCCTGTGCAAGGTTGATCGCGTTATGTTTCAGGGATAGGCGGGTCATCTCCCGGATCACGGATTCCGAGAAATTGTCCGCCCGGGAGGGATGGGTGGAAAAAAACCGGGACCTGTTGTTGTTCCGTGACGACGAGGGGGTCCCGGGCGTTGCAGGCTTCATACACTATAGGGTTGGCGCTGAGGGAAATAAGTTATCAGGTTTGTGATAAAAAGTGCCGGATTAATATCCGGGTGACGGGCGTGACCCTGCGAGTGTGGCGGGCTTTGTCAACAGGATCGGCAAAGTTGATGGTGCGGAATGGATGCGAGATCAACGGTTGCATGAAAAAAAGAGATTTGGCTATCATGGCATCGCAGAGCAAGGAGCGTACCTTTGTACATCTGTCTGTGCCCCGCTCTTTGCCATGCGATCTGCTATGGTAAGAATTTCGTGGGCAACATGCTCATCTACGTAATCTTCACCGCAGTTTGTGCAGACCTGAGCGGGGACATCTTTTACGACAAGGATTATCCCATCGCGATCAAAGGTAATGGTTGTCGTGCCCTCTTTGGTATTCCCGTGTTTACAGATGACGCACTTCATGCTGGATACGGTAATTTAATTTTTGTTTCTTTAATTTCCACTTTTTCTGTCGTTCGAGCAGGCTGCCCTTTACATCATCGAGATTGTCCGGGAGCCATTCATGACGTTCTTTGGTGTAATCACGTTGTCGAACGCTGGCGGATTTTACTTCATCCATAGGGAATTATCCATTGAGTGACACTTCACCAGCGGGAAGCGGGCGCATGCAGAATTTTTTCTGGTGAGCGGCCCGCATAACCTCATCGATCTTTCGGGAAATCAGGGCTGTGTAATATGCTTCATCGCACTGCTCGCAGACAAACGCCGGTACATCTTTGATAACAATAACCTCGCCGGGCGCATGCACCATAAACTCTGTCTCTCCTTTGTGAAGTTTTCCTTTACAGAATCTGCAACGATCCGGAATCATAATAACCCCAGAAATTTTTCAACGGTGAGATCTGCATCCTTAATTATTGTGCGCAATGTGCCTCGGGCAATTTCCGAATGATTGGGTACAGTCAGCGGGCGCCTGACCGGATGTCTCAAATGGAGATGACTTCCTTTCTGGTCATTTATCGTGTAGCCCAGTTTTCCGAGAACTTTTACTACTTCCTTACCGGAAAGGATGGGGAGTTTATCCGTCATATGTCAACAGCGACAAAGGTTTCTTTCACGCCCGGGCGGTGATAGAGAGGAATCCCGTCACGTGCGAGTGCGCTGAGGTGCAGCTCTATGGCTTCTGCAATGTTTTTCTTTGCCTCCTCCTCAGTCTTTCCCTGAGAGATGCAGCCCGGGAGTGCCATTACGGTGACAATGAACCAGCCATCCTCATCCTGTTCAATGGCAATTT
>JAURZP010000212.1 GCA_030653335.1 Methanoregula sp.
TTATGCTTGAGGATCATTTCAGCCACAAGCCGTGCTGTGCGACTGTTGCCATCACGAAATGCCGGGTACGCAACAAGGGAGAAGAAGGCAAGCGCGGCCCGTTGGTAAATATCATCAATACGATTGGCTGAAAATACCATCTGGTGGAGATTTGCTTCAGAGAGCAGCCGGTCATCTCCGCCATCGGTCTTCATCACCTGTTTGTGGAAGGCAATCACCAGTTCTACCGTGAGCTCGTCGATGCGATTCACCCCTTTTTTCTATTGAAGGGTATGAGTGCAAAGTCATATAAAGCCGGGGAATTTCCCTCATTGCTCCGTATGGTAATGAGCGAAAGAGAGATGATACCCGGCATCCAATAGTGAGAAAAAAAGGTGATCTTTATAGGAATTTTTGACAAGTTAACTGGAAAAACAGCAACGCTCAACCCGAAATCGGCCCTCGTGCTCTCCGCCATTACCGTTATTGCGGCAGACGGGGTCATCGATCAGGCTGAAATGAACGATCTCGCAAAGATCTGCCGTGGCGACCGTAAATCTATTGATACTGCGATGGAGGTTTTAAAGGCCAACAAGTTCCCCGGCGTTATTGATCTGGTGGCAAACGTGCTTGACGAAAAGCAGAAGATTGCAACACTCGCCATTCTCTGCGATCTTGCGATGTCTGATGGTGTGCTTGCCGGAGAAGAAAAGGCGATCCTTCAGATGTACATGGAGAAGTTCGGTATCCCTGAAGCAAAGATGACTCCCATCATCGAAGCAATTGCAATCAAGAACGACTTCTCGATCTTTTCGTGAAATCCCAATCGCTTCTTTTTTTTACCCGGTCACACTTTCCGGATCTCGTTGTAGAGCGAGACTACAGATAAGCTCACCAGATTGAGCGTTGTTGCAATATACCAGAGCAGGGTTTCAACGGGTGAGAGTTTTGCAATCCAGCCGGACCAGAGTATCAGGCAGATGATCGAGAACGAAAGCAGGGTATCGAGTGCAAGAAATACCATGGGCCGGGAAAAGAAGCGCCCGAACTGGGCGAATGTGCAGCACTCAAACCGGGCCTTGATGTGCAAGAAATCCTGCAGCGAGTACGCGGTGTTCATTAAGAGGTCTGCAAACGCCCAGATGATGATCAGCCACCCCGCTACTGCAAAAAACGTTCCACCCGCTGCGCCGGCCCGCATGATGCTGATCCCAAAGATCATCTTATAAAAGCAGAACGGAACTCCGATCGTAAGGCTCAGGAAGTACGGGCGCAGGAAAAACCGCTGGATTGCATCTGATTCCCGTGCATACCTGCACGCAGGTGCATCACCCTCGCCAGTCTGCCCAAAACCGGGTGAAGTGGAGTCTGCCATGTATCAGGGAGTATGGTGTTGCACGGATATATCTGCTGTGACCCGGTTCTTTTCTTTTAGTCCGGGCAACTAATACGGTACAAGGGGTTGGGTGCAATCGCGTTTGAGTGCCATCAGTGCGGGGAGTGCTGTTCCCATCTGGGGCTTGTCCATAGCATACGTAGAGATCTTGGCAACTTTCACTTTATTGTGTACAACCAGTATACTTCAGATGAAACCGAAGTTACTGTAGATCCCGATAAGCATGAACTCTTCTTAGACAAGAGCATCTTTGCAATACTTCCTGAGGCATGCCCTTTCTTCCGGCATATGCCCGGCAGTGAAAAGGCGTACTGCACGGTTCATTTAACACGACCGGATATCTGCCAGGACTTCTCCTGCTGGCGGATGCTTATCCTTAATCATACCGGACGAAGGGTAGGGCGTGTCATGTTCCGGCGCTCACTTGTCACCGATGATGCCTTCTTAACCCGGGTCTGGGAGGAATGCATCGACCCGTTACCCGATAACGATGACACCGTCTGGGACAAAGAAGTGATC
>JAURZP010000214.1 GCA_030653335.1 Methanoregula sp.
TGGAATATGGGGAGCCGGTCGCGGAGCGGGGGCGAGCACGGCGAAGCTGTGCGAAGCGTGCGACGCGGGCGGCGGTTCAAGCGTGTGACAAAAAACAGCGAGAAAATTTACGGAGGAGGTTACACTCAACGGGGCTCCGCCCCTCGCCGCGTGGGCTTCCCCAACGGGAACTTGTTTTGTGGTTCATGAAGATCGGTCGGTCATGTTCACTCGTCCTCGCTTCGGCTCCGGCTCGCTTCACATCACCTCCCTTGCTTTTCCGGAGTTGCCCGGTTGAGATACAGTACGCCCCTGGCTTGTCGCGCTGCTCCGGCGCCAGCGGCTGCTCTGGCCCGCTCCTCACATACCGCTTCGCGGAATGTTCGTCGCTGTTGATCGTACTCATGAAGTACGCTCAGTGACTCATCCGCACGACGCATCAGGGGCTCGGACTCACCGCTGATGCGGTTCGTTACCTTCGCGCCCTGAAGCGGTGCTCCTTCGGGCCGCTGGGCCGGGACAGGATAGCCCCTGATGGGGGCACGGGATCGGTGTACGGGCGGGAGGACAAAGCGACGGTTACCGGACGCATCAGCGGACGGTCGCTCGCTTTGTCGGGCGGGTCCTGCCTGAGCGATCGCATGCCAACAGGACACCGTAAAATTTCCTGCAGCGTGGGTGGGTCATGGCTACACGGCGCGGTTACGGGGCGCATCAGCGACCTGTCGCGCTGTGTGCCTGGGTGGGCCAAGCGTAAACAAAATTCTGCGCAAAAACGTTCTTTCGTAAATTCAACAACGCAGCGCTTTCACTTTCACCCTGCGCACGGCGGAGACATATAAGCGCTAACGTCGAAGAATGTATGGTGAAAAACACCATGACTCCAACAAAAAACACAGATGTAAAGTTCGAGCACATAGGGGCCGCGCGCCTCTATAACGGCTCGGTCCGTATCGATGTCAAGACCATGCAGGCAGTTATCCCTGCCGGGGAAGTCCGAAGGCTCGAAGACCACTGGCCCGCGCCGGTCTTTGACATATCTGATGTAATGAAGAACACAGACGCGCCCCCGGTCGGGAAGGCATGGATCACCCGGTCCGGTAAAGCGGTGATGATCACGATCAACGATGTGCAGTATGTCTCCCCGCTCGCGCAGGTAAAAGGCATGCTCCGGGGTGAGCGAAAATACGCGAACGTTTCAAGCATGCAGCCCGTGACCACAGCCTCCCAGCCCGCCGGGGTGCACGCATGAAAGCCGCTGATGTAAAAGCGCAGATCAACGAGCGGATCATAAAAGCACTCTCCGAGGGAAAAATCCCCTGGCTGAAACCATGGACCGAAAACGGCCCGCGCAACCTTTTCAGCGGCAGGTCATACACCGGGCTTAACCGGTTAATTCTCGGACTCAGTCCCTATCCTCTCCCTTTTTGGGCAACATACCGGCAGTATCTCGCCGCAGGGTTACAGGTCCAGAAGAGCGAGCGCGGCCACGGGATTATCTACGCCGGGCGGACCGTAAAGACCGAGACGAAGACCGATAAGAACGGCAAGGAGACCGAAAAGAAAAAACAAATCCGGTTCCTGAAGGCTTTTGTTGTGTTCAACGTCGCCCAGACCGATTACATAGAGCAGGGGTACAAACTCCCCGACGTAAAAGAAAATCTCCACCTTCTCGGATGCGATGCAGTAATACACGACTATACGGAGCGGCACACAATAAAAATTACAA
>JAURZP010000220.1 GCA_030653335.1 Methanoregula sp.
ATGCTGACCGAGATGACTTAACGCGAATCCCCGGTTGAACCACGCCTCGATGAAATCTGGCTTGATTGCGAGCGCTTTGTCAAATGAATCAACTGCTGTAGCATGCATCCCGAGTTTACTAAGCGCGAGTCCGTGGTTGTACCACGCGTCAGTATAATCTGGCTTGAATTCGATCGTCTTGTCATATGAGTCGATTGCATCTGAATACTGACCGAGATTATTAAATGCTAATCCCCGGTTGAACCACGCCTCAGTGAAATCTGGCTTGAAGGCAAGCGCTTTGTCATACGAGTCTATTGCATCTGAATGCTGACCGAGATTATTAAATGCCAATCCCCGGTTGAACCACGCCTCGGTGAAATCTGGCTTGAAGGCAAGCGCTTTATCGTATGAGTCGACTGCATCTGAATGCTGACAGAGATGACTTAACGCCAATCCCCGGTTGTACCACGCATTTGAAAAATCCGGATTTATCGCAAGCGTCTTATTAAAAGAGTCGACTGCTTCTGCGTACCTGTCGAGATCACTTAACGTTAATCCGCAGTTGTACCATGCATCAGGAAAACCCGGGTTGATGGCAATTGCCTTTTTATACGAGTCAATCGCATCTGAAAACCTGCCGAGATTATCGAGCGTATTTCCACGGTTGACCCACGCATTGGAAAAATCCGGATTTATCGCAAGCGCCTTATCATATGATTTGACTGCTTCTGCATGCTGACCGAGATTATTTAATGCAAATCCGCGGTTGTACCACAGATGAGCATCATCTGGATTAATGGCAATTGCCTTGTCATACGAGTCCACCGCATCTGAATATTTACCGAGATTATTAAGTGCATTTCCGCGGTTGACCCACGCATTGAAAAAATCCGGCTTGATCGTTAACGCCCTGTCAAATGAGTCGACCGCTTCTGAATACAGATAAAGATTACCTGATGCGAGTCCACGGAAGTTCCACGCTTTGGCAAAATCCGGCTTGATAGCAAGTGCTTTGTCATACGATTCGACGGCTTCTGCGTGTCGACCCAGTTCACTTAACGCTAATCCGCGGTTGTACCACGCATTGACATCCTTTGGGTTGATCGCAACTCCCCTGTCATACGAGGCAAGGGCTTCTTCATGCCTGCCGAGATCACTTAACGAAAACCCGTGATTGTACCATAGACGGGCATCATTTGGGTTGATGGCAATTGCCTTATCAAAAGATGCAAGTGCATCGGAATCCCGGCCGAGCTTTCCTTGAGTGAGTCCGTGATTGCTCCACGCATTCGCATCATCAGGGTTGATGGCAATTGTCTTGTCAAACGAAGCAAGGGCATCTGCATGCTGATCGAGAACACTTAACGATAATCCGCGGTTGTACCATGCATCAGCAAAACCCGGGTTGATGGCAAGCGCTTTGTCATACGAGTCAACTGCTTCTGCGTGCCGACCAAGTTCACTTAATGTTAATCCGCGATTATACCATGCATCAGCAAAACCCGGATTGATGGCAATTGCCTTGTCATACGTGTTCACTGCTTCTTCATGCCGGCCGAGATTATCGAGCGCATTTCCGAAGTTGACCCACGCATCGTAGTAATCCGGGTTGATGGCAAGCGCGTTGTCAAACGAGCCAAGTGCTTCTGCATGCCGGCCGAGTTTCCCCAGCACGAGTCCGTGGTTGCTCCATGCACTGGCGTCATTCGGGTTGATGGCAATTGCCCTGTCATACGAGGCAAGGGCATCGTCAAGCTGACCGAGATCACTTAATGCTAATCCGCGATTGTACCATGCCTTGGCATAGTCCGGGTTGATGGCAATTGCCTTGTCGAATGAATCGACTGCTTCAGCATGCCGTCCAAGTTCAATTATAGATAATCCGCGGTTATACCACGCATTGGAATCATTTGGGTTGATGGCTATTGCTCTGGCATACGAGGCGACCGCTTTTTCATGCCGACCAAGTTCACCCAGCGCGAGTCCGCGATTGTACCATGCTTTGGAATAGTCCCGGTTGATGGCAATTGCTTTGTCATATGAGACAATGGCTTTTGTATGCTGTCCAAGTTCACTTAGCACGAATCCGCGGTCGTACCACGCAGTGGCATCTGCCGGATTGAGGATAATTGCCTTGTCATATGATTTGACCGCTTCAGAATATCGACCGAGTTTGTCCAGCGCGACACCGCGATTGACCCAGGCGCCAGCAAAATCCGGATTGATGGCAATGGCCTTGTCATATGAGGCAATCGCTTCTGCGTACCGGTTGAGATCGCTTAGCGCTAATCCGCGGTTGTTCCTTGCATTGGCATCATCCGGGTTGATGGCAATGGCCTTGTCATATGAGGCAATCGCTTCAGAATACCGACCGAGTTCACTTAATGCAAGTCCACGGAAGTTCCAGGCATTGGCGAGATCCGGTTTGATGGCCAGTGCCTTGTCATATGAGTCAACGACTTCTGCATAACGTCCGAGTTCACTTAATGCTAATCCGTGGTTGTACCAGAGTCGGGCATCATCTGGTCGGATGGCAAGCGCCCTGTCATATGAATCTGCTGCTTCTGCATGACGGCCAAGCTTCCCAAGCGCGAGTCCGTGGTTGCTCCATGCATTGGCATCTTCCGGATTGATGGCAAGTGCCTTTCTGAATGAGTCAACCACTTCTTCATACTGTCCAAGATAATGGAGTGCATTTCCACGGTTGTACCAGGCATTGGCATCGGTTGGATTGATGGCAATTGCCTTGTTAAACGAGTCAACCGCATCTGCATGCAGTCCAAGTTCTCCAAGCGCAAGTCCGCGGTTGTACCATGCCTTTGCATAATCCGGATTGATGGCAATTGCCTTGTCGTATGAGTCAATCGCATCTGCATGCCGACCAAGTTCACCCAGCGCGAGTCCGCGGTTGTACCACACACTGGGATCATCAGGGTTGATGGCAATCGCGTTGTCAAAAGAAGCGCACGCTTCTGCATGTTGTCTGAGATAATTGAGCGCAATTCCCCGGTAGACCCAGGCATTGAAAAAACCCGGGTTGATGGCAATTGCCTTGTCATATGATGTGACTGCTTCTGTGTACCGACCAAGATTTCCCAGCACGTTTCCGCAGTTTACAAAAGCCATGGGATAGTCCGGGTTGATGGCAATCGCTTTGCTATATGATTCAACCGCATCAGTATATCGACCGAGATTACCCAGCGCGTTTCCGCGGTTATACCACACACTGGCATCTTCAGGGTAGATGGCTATAGCCTTGTCATATGAGGTGACTGCTTCTGTATACCGACCAAGATTACCCAGTGCGTTTCCGCGATTGACCCAGGCATTGGAAAACTCCGGGTTGATGGCAATCGCTTTGTCATATGAGTTGACCGCTTCTGAATATTGATCAAGATTTCCCAGCGCGTTTCCGCGATTGACCCAGGCATTGGAAAACTCCGGGTTGATGGCTATAGCCTTGTCACACGAGTTGACTGCTTCTGCATATTGTCCAAGATAACGTAGTGCATTTCCACGGTTGACCCACGCATTGACATCGTCAGGGATGATGGTAAGCGCTTTGTCATACGAGTTGACCGCTTCTGAATATTGACCGAGATTACCCAGTGCGTTTCCGCGATTGACCCAGGCATTTGAAAACTCCGGGTTGATGGTAAGCGCTTTGTCATACGAGTTGACTGCTTCTGAATATTGACCGAGTTTGGCAAGATCAACACCTTCATTGTAGTATTGCACTGCCGGGTCTTCCATTAATTACAATCTACGATTCAGATAATTACTGTTGTGATTGATGTCATTAAAAAACAAAGGTTTATGAATATTTTTTTTAAAGACCCTGTGGTTTGTGTAACGATTCGTCATGTGGATTGATCATCAATATTTTGTCAGACATAAAAAATCATCCGGTTTTTTTAAAAGACCGGGATATGTAATTCTCTTATTGCAGAACACTTCGAAGATATCGGATTTGATATCGGGAATTTTTAACAAAAGGTAATGGCCTCTGGATACTGTAAGCGTTTGTAAAAAACGATACCCTCATTGTAATGTCGCAATGCCAAATCTTCCATGAATCTGAATCAGAACTTTACAAAAGTAAAAAAACCCTTTTCAAATATTCAGCAAAAGCCCACAAAATCCGTAAAATTAAATACCGATCCCGATTTCCCCCTCTTTTAAGGTAACAATGTTTATAAGTAACTAATCTAATATATCGGATAGATACATTATGGCAGTAAATCAGGCTCAGGTAGATCATATTATCACTGCCGCATCAGAGGATGACCCCGAGGTCAAGCTCCAGAACCTGGAACGGGAAGTCGATCTGATAAAAACCTCCATAAAACGTCTCTTAATGGATATTCGGGAACGGATGAATGAACTCGAAAATCCATTCACACTCACTGCTGGGGCCGTGGGATTGTCGGGACAGAACTCATCGTCTGCTGATATGGATGCCGGAGAAGCAAAACGCTCCGCCCTTGAAGCACGGGAGGCTGCCCTTGATGCCCGTGAATCACAGATAGATGCAACCAAATCAAAAAATGATGCCGAGAAAAATAAGGCAGAATCCATAAAAGAACCTGAAAGATCCCATGCCCCTGTGACTCAATATGATGCAGACCGAAAGATGTTAGATGAGCAGATGCTTGCTGCGTTAAGAAATCAGATGATCGTTTCTCCAATGACCAGTCAGCCTGCTTACCCTACGGCTAGTCAGCCTGCTTACATGCCGGCAGGTTTCCCTGCAAGTCAACCTGCAAGGATAGCAATGCCCCCGTTAAATCCGGCAAGTGAGAAGCTCCGTCTCCAGAAGGTGTATAAACTCTTCAAATGGACAACCCAGTCGGTAAAAAAGTTCGGACATGATCGTCTTGAGATCATTTTGGGATCTTACCAGGCAATGGGCTATATCTCGAAAGATTCCTGTGATGAGATTCGTGAGATCTCCCGCCTCATGCCTGCAAATCTTGGCGAGGAGCACGAAGTGGGTCCTGATGAATTCGTTGCTGAGCTCTATGCATTAAACCGCATCCTCTCCCCGACCGATACTTCTCTTGACCGGGATATGATTGAAGTGATGATGGAGCAGCGCCAGCAGGATCTGCCGGTAAAGGAAAAATCCAGGGATGCAAAATTGAATATTCAGAGCGTTTCTATGAGAGAACGCTCCTCCCCATCA
>JAURZP010000233.1 GCA_030653335.1 Methanoregula sp.
AAGGTCATAGTTTAAATAAACCGGTTTCCAATAATTACAGGATATCGATGGACTTTGAGATCACCAATGATAAAAGAAATGAGCTTTTATCCAGAAGAGAGGTTCAGTTTACCCTCAAATACGATGGAGCAACGCCCTCCCGCATGCAGATCATCGGCAAACTCTGCGCACTGCTCAACATAAAGGAGCACCAGATCACCCTTGATACGCTGCACAGCAGCTTCGGCAAAACTGAGATCAGCGGTTCAGCCCGCATCTACGAGACCGAAGAGGTCAGGAACAAGACCGAGCGGCCGCATCTTGCAGCGCGCGGTATGCCAAAGCCCAAGGAAGAGGCATAACAATGGCAGCACCAAAGAAAGGAGCAAAAGCCAAAGGACCCCAGAGGGGTGCGCACTTCAAGGTTGAAGGTGCAAAGGTCACCACCGCAAAGAAATACTGCCCGCGCTGCGGACCCGGTATCATGATGGCAGACCACAAGGATCGCGTTACCTGCGGTAAGTGCGGATACACTGAATTCAGAAAATAGATCCAATGCCTGTTTTTGGGCAGATACTTGGGATTGAGGGCACAGCCTGGAACCTCAGTGCCGCTCTTTTTGATCGCGATCTTATCGCGCTGGTTTCCCGACCTTACAGCCCGGCAACGGGGGGCATTCACCCCAGGGAAGCGGCCCAGCACCACGCCTCGGTGATGAAGGAACTAATCGGTTCAGTACTCACCGAGCCAGAAAAAATTACCGGCATTGCTTTTTCCCAGGGGCCAGGGCTTGGTCCCTGCCTAAGGACAGTGGCAACAGCGGCACGATCCCTTGCACTTGCGCTTGACGTCCCCCTGATTGGAGTCAATCACTGCGTTGCCCATATAGAGATCGGGTGTTTTGCAACCGGCTGCCGCGATCCTATTGTGCTGTATGCAAGCGGGGCAAATACACAAGTGATAGGGTACCTGAACGGTCGATACCGGATCTTTGGAGAGACGCTCGATATCGGGATCGGAAATGCCCTGGATAAATTTGCCCGCTCAAAAAACCTTCCGCATCCTGGTGGCCCTATCATCGAGGCGCAGGGAAAACAGGGGCAATACATCGAACTCCCGTACACCGTAAAGGGAATGGATCTTGCTTTCTCCGGCCTCGTTTCTGCTGCAAAGGACAGTAAAGCGCCTCTGCCGGATGTCTGTTACAGCCTGCAGGAGACCGCGTTTGCGATGTGCGTGGAAGTCACCGAACGGGCACTCTCGCTTGCCGGGAAAAATGAAGTGCTCCTTGTCGGGGGTGTCGGGGCAAACAGGCGCCTTCAGGAAATGCTGCGGATAATGTGCGAGGAACGAGGTTCAGAGTTCTTTGTCCCTGAACAGAAATATCTCGGGGACAACGGGGCGATGATCGCCTATACCGGGAAACTGATGCTGGAAAGCGGCATCGAAACCCCCATTGAAACGTCCCAGATCAACCCTTCCTTCCGCTCTGATGAGGTTGCAGTGACATGGAAGCATGAAACCCCCTCTGCACGAATCCCGGTTCCGACCGGTAACAGCGCACAGAAACAGGGTGCAGAGGCAGTCATCACATTCAACAAAGGCATCGTAGAGAAGCGCCGTATCCCGAAACGCTACCGGGTACCTGCACTGGACAGACGGCTTATTGCTGAACGGACACGAGCAGAAGCACGCCTTATCCATACCGCACGAAAGGGGGGGGTGCCCACACCAATCATGAGTGACATCACCGCTGATACCATTGTGATGGAGGAAGTGCAGGGAACACTGCTCACCCATGCACTGAATGAGTCAAATGTCCTGGAAGCGGGCAGGATGATCGGCCAGCTGCATGCAGCGGGAGTCATGCACGGCGATCTCACGACAAGCAACCTGATCCTGCGACAAAGCGATGGGAAATGTGTACTGATCGACTTCGGGCTCGCACAGGCAACTATCGAGATCGAGCAGCGGGGTGTGGACGTTCATGTATTGTTCCAGACGCTTGAAAGCACTGCACCAGACCATGCCGATGCACTCAAGGCAGCATTTATTGCAGGATATACAGAAACCTTTGAAGGTTCTGCTGATGTTATCCATCGCGAACATGAGATCGAACTGAGGGGCAGGTACTTATGAAACTGACGATGGTCACCAGTAACGCAAATAAAGCGGTGGAAGTTGCTGCTTTTTTTTTTGGTACAATTGAAGTAACGCACATATCACTCGATATACCGGAGCATCGCTCCGATG
>JAURZP010000242.1 GCA_030653335.1 Methanoregula sp.
CTATGAAGTTTTAGAAGGCGAGGTAAAGTACCTCCTCCAGTCACAAAGACTGGAGGATATAGTCATGATCTCTGCACATGCAGGGGATGTTGTTATCATACCACCGGAATATGGGCATATCTCCATCAACCCTTCTGCGGACAAGACCCTTGCCATGGCCAATATCGTATCTACTGCGTTTGAGAGCGAATATGGTGAATACGAGACACTCCACGGTGCAGCGTATTATGCGATGAGTAACGGAGGCCTGAAGAAAAATCCCTATTACCCAAAGATACCTGAGATCCGGTTTTTTGGAGCACAATTGAGATCTGCCATGAACCGGCTATGTCAGGGACCCCTCTACAACCTTATAGGGAATGAACCGGCCCTTATTTTTCTCAACAATCCGGAAAAATACCTGGCTGTTTTTGCAGAGCTGCTAAAAGGTCCGGTGCTGTGAGCCGCTTGTGTTCGCTTTTTTTCACCATTGCCAGAACTTTTTCCTCTTTTGTGGTTGTTGACTTCCACTGGTGCAGTTCAAGAGCCCGCAACGAGGCATCGATCTCGGTATAGGAAAGACCGATCTCGCCTTCATCACTCTGGCCTTCCCATAATCCTGCAGAGGGTGCTTTTTTTATAATAATGTCCGGAATGTCCAGTTCCCGTGCGGCTTCATAAACTTCATCCTTATAGAGATGAAGGATCGGCTGGACATCTGCGGCATTATCCCCGAATTTGGTGCAGTAACCAAGCATATACTCGCTCCGGTTGGATGTGCCGCAGACAAGCCGGTGGTCGGAGTTGGCATGATAATAAACAATCGCCATCCTGATCCGCGCCATAAGGTTCCCGGTGAGGTAGCGCGAGGGGGAATAACCCGGTATGGTTTTGAATCCCTCAAGCATCGGTTCGATACTGACTACTCTGTGATTCATACCCAGCTGGGCACAGAGTGTGGCCGCATCCTTACAATCTTCAGGATTGCTGATTGCAGAAGGCAGAGAAAGCCCAAGCACCTTTTCAGGGCCGATCGCCCGGCAACAGAACGCTGCTGCTACCGCAGAGTCAACACCCCCGCTCACGCCAAGAACAATCCCTGTGCATCCACTGTTCCAATAGGCGTAACGGATCATCTGTTCAATCTGTCCCAACCGGCACCCAATCTCTACTGCCATGCACATCTCTCTTTGTTATAACAGATGGATGAACTTTTTCAAACGGTCCGGTATTTCCCACTGCGATGAGGGCATCTCCTTCAAAAAGAATCTCTTCTTCTTCAGGGGCAATGATCGATCGGCTCTGGCTCTCAATACCGATTATACGGACCCCGGTTTTTCTGGTAAACCATTTCAGGGGTTTTGCATAGGCTTTATTGGCATACTTGGGGAATTCCGGATCGCCCTCAATATTCTGCCCCGTTTAACGTGCGCCATTCATCATCTCACTTTGAACCATCATTAAAGCACCACGGCTGGTTTTTTCTGTAACCATTCACATGCCCGGATAAGGCCTGAGATCCCACCGGGAAAACCAGCGAGATTTTTTCCCAGATTCATGAGTGCATATTTTGTTGCAGGATGATTATTTGTAAACCGGTCCAGCAGAGCAACTGTATCCTTGTGCAGTCCATCACCAAGATCCGGACTTATTGCCGGTTCATTTTTAAATCCGCAGTGTGCGGCATACAGGGATACTTCCGCTGCAGTGACTGAGATGAACGGACTGATCCGTGGAATTGTTTCTACGCAGTGTTTGAACCCCAGTCTTTCCACATCCCCACGAATGACACTCTCAAGCACCGCACATGCTGCATCATCAAGAGTGATTCCCAGTGCAATCTTTGTGACCCCATGTTGTTGTGCAACCTTATCGAGTGGAAGGCAGCGATGAGGGTGACAATAAACAGACATTGTAGGATCTTTTGCTTTTTGTGAAATTGTATCAAACACGGTCACTGATTCATCCTCACTTGAACCAGTAAAACATTCTGTATCCAGCAGTTCTGCAATTCGCTTCGCATGTGAGTTGATATTAAAGCCTGTGGATTCTTGATTGATTGTTATTGCGCTGATCCTGATATCGCGGCGCTCTGCGGTGAGCTGTTTTAAAAAATAAAGAAGTGCGGCACTCTTGTTATCAGAAAGAGCAACCGAAATATGATCGCCGTATCTGAGCCACTGGTGTGCCCGTATCATCTTTTTCGCTTTGGCTTTTACATCTTCTGCAACGTGCTGATCACAGAGATGCAGCCCCGAATAGGACTGGAAAACAATTGCATTACGGGGGCATTTGCTGCACTGCATGAGAGGACTCACTTTTATTGGAGGATAAAAGATGTTTAAAGTTGTGATGAGGATCTATCGGGCCTGATGTTTAGGAGCGGTTTTATAGTCCGGCACATCACCACTCTAACGAACATGGCTGTTTCTGCAGAACAGATCCGCACCCTGCATAAATACGAAAAGACCATTCTTTCAGTCCTTGAGCGCCAGATGTCGCGCTATGCATGGGTTCCCCTGGAACAGTTAATCACCAGCACCGGGTTTGCAGAATCCGAAGTGAATTACCGTCTGGCACGCCTTATTGAGTGGGGGATGGTTCGGTTCAACCCGGTACCATACGATGGGTATGCTCTTGTTTTTGGGGGTTATGATACGCTGGCACTCGCAAGTCTCACAAGGAAAGGAACAATCTCTGCGCTGGGGACGCAGATTGGCGAAGGCAAGGAATCGGTTGTCTATGAGGCTCTCGGTCTCGGGCCGGTTGCGATTAAGTTCCACCGTATCGGAGGGCGATCCTTCAATTCAGCCCGGGTTAACCGGGAGTATATGACCGAAGGGGGGCATTGCCCGTGGCTCATTGCCTCGAAGCTCTCTGCCGAACGGGAGTATAAAGCGCTGGTGGCCCTCCACTCAAAGGTCAGCGTCCCGCTCCCTGTTGCACAGAACCGTCATACCGTGGTGATGGCGCTGATAAATGGGGCGAATCTCAACCGCTGCCGGCTTGAAGCGCCTGCCGGTGTGCTCGATGAGATCCTTGCCAATGTCCATACCGCATACCAGGCCGGATTCATTCATGCTGATCTCTCTGAATATAACATCTTAATGGAAGATGGAAGGTGCGTGTTCATCGACTGGCCCCAGTGGATCGATACATCTCACCCGAATGCAGAATCCATACTTCACCGGGACATTGATAACATCCTCACGTATTTTAAACGGAAATACAAAATCACGTATGACCGTGTGGATGCGATACAATGCGTGACCGGCTGAGAGTCTTTGGCATCGACATCATCAAAGGATCGGTGAGATCGCGTACCAAAAGGCCGGTCTATGCCTTGATCAGGATGGATGGCCAGACTATCGTGAGCGAATCCGAAGTCTCGCTGTTCCGGCTCTTCCGCATGCTCACGGATGAACAGCCGGATATCCTTGCTGTGGACAGCCTGCAGGAGATCGCTGCGGACCAGAAGGAACTCTACTTCTTTTTACAAGGGTTACCCCCGCAGACCCGGCTTGTTCAGGTGACTGGCGGGGAGCGCAGGGAGACGCTTGGTAAGGTTGCCGCCCGGTACAATATCAGTTTCAACCGTTTCGATCCCTTTGCTGAAGCCCGTACTACCGCACAGGTGGCATCTCTTGGTGCCGGCGCAGAAGTCATTGCATTTGAGAACGAGAGCGAGATCATCGTGAGCCGGCATCGCTCACCGGGAAAGGGAGGTTGGAGCCAGAACCGGTACGTGCGCAAGATCCATGGGGCTGTGCAACACAAGGGTAGAGAGATCGATCAGGCCCTTGTCGCAGCCGGGCTGCGGTACGAGAAGAAGGAGACCCGGGCATTTGGCGGGTGCAGCCGGGTGGTATTCCGTGTCTTTACTACTCGGGATCAGATGCCCGTTTCAACTTACCGGGGCTCCGATGTGCAGGTGCGGATCAATGGCAAACGGCTCGAACGGATCCAGTACCGCCCGCTATCAGGAAAACCGCGTTACCTGATTGTCGGGATCGACCCTGGGACCACTACTGCTTTTGCCGCACTGGATCTTGACGGGAATCTCCTGCACCTCCAGAGTTCCCGGCAGATGAATATGGGAGATGTGATCGAGTCGCTCTACAAAGTCGGAAAACCCTTAATCATTGCCTCCGATGTGCAGGACATGCCCTTTTCTGTTGAGAAGATTCGCCGGGCATTCAGCGCGATTGCGTATACTCCAAAACAGGATGTTAGTGTTGAGACCAAGCTGGAACTTACCACCACCTTTTCGTATGGAAACGATCACGAACGGGATGCGCTCTCTGCAGCTCTCGATGCATACCGCCAGTACCGGCACAAGTTCCAAAACCTGTTAAAACGGATTCCCCCGGGGCACGATCTCGATGAAGTCCGGGCCCGGGTGATCCGCGGGCAGTCGTTAGAGCACGCGCTTGCAGAGATAAATGGTGGTTCAGCACTCTCTCCGCCTCGGCAAGCACCTCCGGCGCGTGTTGATGAAAAACACGACGAACGTGTGCGGGTGCTGGACGGTATGGTCAAGCGCCTCCGCACGTTTGTTGCCGAACTGCAGGAAGAGATCAAAGGAAAAGATTATGAAATTCATCGCCTTCAGGCGCGCATACGGAAGGTTCAGACGAATCGTGACGCTGAACTGGCAAAGGATGCCGAAGTGGTAAAAAAGGATGCCGCAATTCAGAGCTTAAAAAAACATTTGAGAAAAGAGGAACGACACAACCGTAACCTTGCCAAACGGTTAGCACGGATCAAACAATTTGCGGAACTCTCCATGGATGGTGAAGTGGTTCCGGTTAAAGTGATGGACACGCTGACAAAAGACGGTCTGAAACGGCTTGCTGAAGATGTGGGAATCGATGAAGGAGATGTTGTCTTTGTCACAAGGATCGATGGGTGGGGCAGGAGCGTTGTTAAGGATCTTGCTGACATGCGGGTGAGAGCAGTAGTTACCAGAGCCGCAGTACTTGCCGGATGCGACCCTCTGCTCATACCCTCCTTTCGTGAAGCCGGTGTTCCCCTCATTACAGATAAAGAAGCGGAGGTTCAGGTTCGGGGTAAGCAGGGACTCTGTGGAAAAGATACCCTTGATCAGGCACTGATCCGCTGGCAGGGTGTACAGGTTCAGCATGAACGGGAGAAAAAGACAGAATTGATCGAGCACATCTTCAAGGAGTACAAGAGCGAAAGGGGTAAGGTGGTGAAGAAGAGTGGATGATCGTGAACTCCTGAACGTGGTGATGGGTATTGTCGGGCAGGAGAACTGTCTTGATGATTGTGCAGAGCTGTCCTGTGGTGAACAGATTATGGTAGTGACAACCGACATGCTCCACCGGACCACCGATTTTGTCGAGGGCATGACAGACTGGCAGGCCGGCTGGATGAGCGCAGCAGTCACCCTCTCAGATATCGCGAGCATGGGAGCTGCCCCAAAATATCTCCTTATTGCCGTAGGGCTCGACAACTGGAAATCCCTGTCCGGGGTGATGCAGGGCGCACAGGACTGTTGCAGGAAATACGGTGCATCCATTATTGGCGGCGATATCGACCGGCACGGTGAGCTGACCGTAGTGACGACCGGGCTTGGTCTTGTCGATAAAAACCACATCGTTAGGAGGAAAGGTGCCAAACCGGGCGATCTTGTCTGTATAACCGGCATTCCCGGACAAGCACAGGCCCGACTTGACGGGTATCTCCAGTTTGAAAAAGCGCTCTTTGAGCCGCAGCCTCGGGTTAAAGAAGGTCAGCGTCTCGGACGGGCCGGTGTCAGTGCAATGATGGACGATAGTGACGGGATCGCCCTCTCGCTCTATGATCTGGCAAGTGTCAACGGGTGCGGGTTTGAAATCGATACGAAAAAACTGCCTCTTGCTGCAGGTATCCCCCATGAGCAGGCCCAAAAACTCGCCCTACACGGAGGTGGGGATTACGAACTGATCTTCACATTGTCTCCAGACAAATTCCCTGTTGCCGGAGTGCCTTCAACGGTGATCGGAACCGTAGTAGCACAAAAAACGGTCACTGCTGATGGCATAACGCTCGCAAAGCGCGGGTACCAGCACCGGTGGGAATAATCCGGCCAGAATTAGCGGCGCATTAATTACGATCAACACGAGACATCTCTCTACGTACGGACGCAGGCACCTTTATGGAATCACTGGAAAGCAA
>JAURZP010000246.1 GCA_030653335.1 Methanoregula sp.
CGAATGCTTTGATCGCTTCAGCATAATTCCCGAGTCGGGCAAGAGCAAGTCCTTTACCATAGGAAGCGTCAGCGAATGTGGAGTCCAGTGACAACGCAAGATCATAGGCAGTAATTGCTTCTTCATTTTGTCCAAGCCTGAAAAGTGCCTCACCTTTTCCAAACAAGGCATGAGCATCCTTTGGACTCAGTAAAAGTGTTTTATCAAATGCAACAACTGCGCCATCGAAATCCTCAAGCAATGTCAATACCAGTCCTTTCTCAAACCATGTAGCTGCATCTTTTGGTGTGAGTTCAATCGAACGGTTCAGGGAACTCAAGGCATCGTTGTAACGCCCTGCAACCAGAAGCGCATGTCCACGACTGAACAGGATCTGTGCGTTCTCATCTCCTATGGTAAGGGCATGGTCGAAAAGGCCAATCGCTTCATCATTCCGGCCCAGAATAAAAAGTGCGAGTCCTTTGTGATAGGCAGCATTCTGGTTCTGCGGGTTGAGTTCAAGGGTGCGATCGTATGCAGGAAGAGATTCTTCAAATCGTTCTACCTTTTGAAGCGTTTCTGCTTTTTCAAACCATGCAACTGTGCATGAGCTGTCATTTGCAAGTGCATTCTCAAATGCGTGTAACGCATCATCAAACAGGGCCATCCTGGCATATCCCTGCCCTTTGTAGTACCAGGCTGCGGTGTTTTGAGGGTCAATGGCCAATACTTTTTCAAAGAGGGTGATGGCATCTTCCCACCGCTTGAGGTGCATGTAGGCTTTTGCCCGGAAGAACAGGGTTTTGCAATCCTGTGATCTCTGCTTTAAAGATTTTCCCAGTGCCTCTACCGATTCCTTGAACCGGTTCAGACGATACATAGCATATCCCTTGCAGGTGAGGATATCCGGATTTGCTTTGTCGGTATCCAGTGCATGATCAAGAGATATGACCGCATCTTCATACCTCTGAAGTTTAATGAGAGCTTCACCCCGTCCACGGTGTGCCTGCCCGTTCTCAGGATCGATAAGAAGTGCAGCATCAAATGCGAAAATTGCATCTTCGTGTCGACCAATCTGTGCTAGAGCCAGACCTTTTGCCAGGAACGACGGGGCATCATGACTGTCACTTGAGAGTGCCCGGTCAAACGATAGGATTGCTTCGGTATAATCCCCCAGTTCAAAGAGTACAAATCCTTTTTCTGCATGAACCCTTGAGTTATCAAGTCCAAGGGTTATGCAACGGTTGAACACTTCAAGGGCAGACTCTGCCCTTTTCATCCGGGTTAATGCAAGTCCTTTTTCATAGAGGATATCGACCGTGTCAGGTTTGATAGCGAGAAATGCATCAAAGGTTTCCACAGCATTTTCGTAATTTTGTAGTGTGACTAATGCTCTCCCTTTGCCGCTCAAGGCTTCACTATTTACCGGGTTGATCTCAAGCGTGCGGTCAAATGATTCCACAGCCTCTTTTTCCTTATGTAGCTTTACCTGTGCCGTGCCCTTATACAAAAATGCCCGTTCGCACGCAGGATCAAGATGATTGACCCGGTCATAAGACAAGATGGCATTATCATACAACCCCAGTTTATCAAAAGCTCTGGCCTGCCCGTAGAGTGCAGTGACCTGATTTTGATCATCATCTATAACCCTGCTGAATGCATCAGCAGCATCCTGATAGCGTTCTAATTTAAAAAGTGCCCGTCCTTTCTCGAGATACGCAGAAAAGAAATCTGGTATCAGGCTGTTGGCCTGTTCAAAAGCAGCGACAGCTTCTAAAAAATTACTGAGACGGTACAAAGCGAAACCTTTGTAATAGAAGGCTTCCCCAAATGCGGGTTGGCTGGCCAGAGCCTGGTCAAATGAACCTACCGCTTCAGAAGGGTTGTCAAGACTGAGTTGTGCACGTCCTTTGTAAAACCATGAATGTGCATTGTCCGACTCGATCTCGAGCGCGTTATTGTAAGACAGGATTGCTTCCTGATAACGCTCACCGGCAGACAGACAGAATCCTTTGATCAACCATGCATTGGCTATCTTTGGACTGGTCTCAAGCGTTTTTGAGAGAGCATCTATCGCGTCAGCAAATCTTCCCAGTTCAGCAAGTGAAAGTCCTTTATGATACAGGGCATCGGTGTATCCCGGATCGAGTTCAAGTGCGAGTGCAAATGAAGAGACCGCTTCTTCGTGCTGAACCAATAATGCGTGAGAGAGTCCTGTCTGGTAAACGATATCTGCTCTCCGTGGTTCAATTTTATGAGCTGCGTTGAACACGATAATTGCATCCGTGTAATTCTCCAGATGGGCAAGTGCCAGTCCCTTCTGGTAGAGCGCATCTGCGTAATCGGGTGTAATTTCAAGAGTGATATTGAACGAGAGTACCGCTTCTTCAAACATGCCAATTGCACAAAGAGCAATTCCTTTGTGATAGAAAGCAGGTGCATAACCAGGAACCAGATCGAGCACCTGATCAAAGGATTCTAATGCATTTTCTGGTTTTTCCAGATGGATAAGGGCAAGTCCCCGGTCGAAATATGCCTGTGCATTGTTTTTGTCCAGCTCGATTGTCCGGCTAAATGCACTGACCGCCTTGTCGTATTGTTCAAGATCTAAGAGGGCTACGCCTTTCCGGTACCATGCCCCGGAAAATTCCGGAATGATCTCGATTGCCCGTTCAGCAGCAGAAAGGGACTCTTCATTGCGTCCCAGGTCGTGCAGTGCAAGTGCTTTGTAAAAAGCTGCATCAGCTGATTGGAAATCGAGTTCCAGCGTGCGGTCAAAGGAGTCGAGTGCATCCCGGTAAAGGCCAAGAGTGTAAAGAGACAATCCTTTCTGGTAGACGGCAGACACGTCTGTGGGAAGCAGCGAGAGGGCCCGGTCAAAAGCGGTAATCGCATCGTTATGCCTGCCCGTTTTTGCAAGTGCATACCCACGGTTATAATGCGCCAGTTCGAGATTGGGATCAATCTCAAGCGCCTGGTTGAACGAAGAAACCGCATCATCAAATCGTGATAGTTTCAGAAGTACGAGACCTTTATGGAGATGAGCCTCGCAAAACGCCGGATTCAATTCCAATGCCCTGTCATAAGATTCATTGGCTTCAGGGAAGTTATCGAGATCGAACAAGGCCCGACCTTTTTGATAATAGGCAAAGGAATTATGGGGGATCTCATGGATGGTGCGGTCAAAATCCTTAATTGATTCCCGCAGTTTTCCCAATTGATAAAGAGCGAGCCCCTTTTTCAATCGTGCGTCTGTGAATTTTGGTTTGAGATGGAGCGTTTTTTCAAAGGAAAAGACGGCCTCATTAAACATCTCTAAGTTTGCGTAGGATTGCCCCTTGTGGTAAAAAGCGAGTGCATTTTCCGGATCATAAATAAGGGCTTTATCAAATGCCTCAAGAGCTTCTTTATTCCTTTCAAGTTTCTGGAGAGCAATACCACGGTTAAAGTGTCCCTGCGCATTACTTGTGTCATTTTCAAGATTGCGGTCAAACGAATCGATTGCTTTATTGAATTTACCAAGTTTGAGGTAGGAAAATCCCAGATAATAATAGGCTTCCGTGTAAGAAGATTCGATCTCAAGTGCATGGTTAAAAGCATCAACTGCTTCCTGATACCTGCCAATCTCTGTTAACGAACGACCTTTATTGTACCAGACAGGGGCAGAGGGCATGAGTGCAATCGTCTTATCAAAAGCAACAATTGCATCCTGATGATCCCCAAGTTTTGAGAGGGCAAGTCCTTTGTGGTACTGGGCATCACTGTTGACAGGATCAATCTCAAGCAGCACTTCAAATACGTGGATTGACTCTTCGACCCTGTTGATCTTTTCCAGTGACAATCCTTTGTAATGGAATGCCTCAAGACACCTCTGGTTCAATGCAATCGCATTATCGAATGCATCGATAGCATCCTGGTATCTTCCCAGATCATAATATGCCCGGCCACTTTTTACCCAGGCATCAACATGCCCGGGATCGATTTTTACCGCTTTGCTATATGCAGTAATGGCATCCTGCGTTTTTCCGAGTTCATTTAATGCATCGCCTTTACGAACCCAGATATCGCGTAATGAAGGATTTAAGTCCAATCCACGGGTGTAGGCAACAATCGCATCCGGAGTTTTACCCATCTCATAGAGAACATGTCCTTTTTTTACCCAGCCTTCGGAAAGATTTGGATCAATTTCAAGGACTTTTGTAAATGCTACAAGTGCCTCTGATTTTTTGCCCAGACAAACATTTGCATTTCCTTTCTGCATCCAGATTTCGATAAGGGTCGGGTTCAAAGAGAGGATACGGTCTGCTGTTTCAATGGCCTCTGAATACCGTTTGAGCTGGATTAATGATTCCGCCCGGTAGATCAGCGCCTCCATCAGCGAGGGATTTGCCGCCAGACTTTTATCCAGGCAATAAACCGCTTCTTCATGCCGGGAGAGGTGTGCAAGTGCCATTCCCTGGTACATATAGCCATCAGAAAGAGAGGGATCCATATCGGTTGCTGACTTAAGTGCCCCTAATGCTTTCTCGTATTGTTTTGACAGTAGATAGGCAAGGCCAAGATAATGAAATGATTGGGAATTTGCCGGATCCCGCTCAATAGCCTGTTCAAAGGTGTTTACTGCATCCTCATATCTTTCAAACTGGATAAGAGCGATTCCCCGGAAGTGGTAGGCCTCGGCATTGGTTGGATCGATCGTGAGCGCCTGGTCAAAAGCACTGACCGCTTCCTCGTAGCGTTCCCGCCCGGCAAGAGAGATACCCAGATAGTAGTATGCCGGGCCATTTTCTGGTTGTAAAGTGAGTACACGTTCAAATGCCTTTATGGCATCATCATACCGTTCACGCTTCGCAAGAGCAAGTCCTTTGTGATAGAGTGTATTAGGATCATCAGGAGAGAGTTCAAGTGCCTGATCAAAAGACAGCACCGCTTCAAGGTGTTTACCCATGCGGGCAAGTGCAGTGCCCCGCTCATACCAGGCCGGAGCGCAGCGGCGGTTGATCTCCAGCAACCGGTCAAATGCTTTTATCGCATCATCTGTCTTATCCAGTGCTGCAAGTGCGAGACCGGAATAATACCATGCCTGAACATTTTCTGGCTCATCATCCAGTGCCAGGTTGAGTATTGTGATTGCATCAGAAAACCGGGAGAGGTTGACGAGTGCAATCCCTTTTTTTACTGTAGCTTCAGTGAGTTGAGGATTGAGGGCAATCGCTCTCTCAAACGCCTCGACTGATTTTTCTTCCAATCCTAAATGAGAGAGAGTTACACCTTTTTTGAGCCAGGCATCAACAAGGGTGGGATCCTTTTCAAGTGCATTGTTAAATGAGACATTTGCCTCTTCAAATCGCTTGAGATGCATTAGGGCAGAACCTTTCTCACAGGCAGCGTCTGCATTTTTTGGGGAGAGGGCAAGAACCCGGTCAAATGCGGCAACGGCATCATCGAACCGGTTAATCTGCAGAAAAGATTTTGCCCGGTAATACTGGGC
>JAURZP010000253.1 GCA_030653335.1 Methanoregula sp.
TATATTTGGGGTGCTTTTGAGTATTTACGAAACTTCAAAGAAAAAAAAGCAGAAATTTATGGAGATAGTGGGTGAAAAACTGGGTGTTTCTTCGAATGATAAGAGTGCAAATAACTCGACTTCCTAAAAGTGATCTGTTACGATTGAATTTATGTCAAAAGAACAGCAACAGTCGCAATACGACTGGGCAGATATTTCGTCTGGGAGTGACCGTGTGGGTAAAGCCCGCTGCAGAATAAAAGACTCAACGATCACTATCTTTTCGATAAACATCTACCCTGCATGGGAGGGCCTTGGCTATGGCAGGGAGTTTGTGGACTATTGCAAAGGCAATTTTAAGGTTGTGATTGCCGACCGGGTTCGTTACAGTGCGATTGGTTTTTGGAAAGCCATGGGATTTAGTAACGATCAGGATGGCAACTGGAGTTATCATAAAAAAACACCGTAGCAAGAACGATAAAATGTACAGGGGGCACACGTGCGGAACGTGCTGTCCGGTTTTTGTACTGGTGGGCGGATTGCATCATTGGGAGCAAGGCGGTGTTGTGGTTGAATGTACGAACAAAAGTGTGCGGTTGTGTTGTAAAAAAATAAAAAAACTCATCCGCCAGTCTTTACAGGTTCCTTTTTCACAAAAATTTTCTGGGCTGCATTTTTTGCCACAAAGAGCCCGTCAACTGCGCGTCCGAGATATTCCGTTTTCCCCATGATGTAATATCCATCGGCCACCAGAGCGCCGTGAAACGTGTGTGCGAGATCATCTTTCTGTTTTTCATTGAAATAGATGGTCACATTACGGCAGGTGATGAGATCCAAATACCGTGAGACAGGGATACCGGACATCAGATCGTTTGGGGTGAACTTGATTAAATCTTTTAAATGAGATTTTGCCTGGAAATCGCCACTAGGAAGTTTGTTGAAATGCCGGTGGATCTGGGTTTCGGTGAGTTTGATCATGGCTTTTGGAGAGAAGATTCCCTCTTTTGCTTTTCCAAGCACTACCAGATCGATATCGGTTGCAAGGATCTGTGCGGAAAAATCCTTGTGGAGTGCCATCATTTCATGGAGGATCATCGCAAGCGAATAGGGCTCTTCACCGGTTGAACAACCGGCGCTCCAGATGCGGAGACGTTTTCGCTGCCTGAAAAGATCCGGCAGAACATCGTTTTTTATCGCATCATAGACTTCAGAGTCACGGAAAAATTCTGTGACATTGATGGTGAGCGCGTTTCTCAAGAGTTCGAGTTCAGGGATAGTTACCTTGAGATACCGGAGATACGCCCCGTAGTCTGCTGAATTGGTTGAGCGCATCCTTGAAAGTAGACGGCGTTTGATGTAATCCTCTTTGTAACTCGAGCACTGGATCTTTAATGTCTGTTCAATGTATCGTTTCAGGGTTTCAAAATCGTCCATGTCCGCCTCATGATGCAATGTAAGCATCATTGCTATGACAATTCTTAAAAGTTGGGGGCTTTTATTCGCCAACCATTCCTTTGAATATTTTTTCCATATCGATCCAGATGAGCAGTCCTTGGCTCTTCTTCTCGTGATCTTCGCTCTTTAATTTGATAATCCCTTTCACAAAACCTGAGATCTTTGATGACGCATTATCCTGCATTATTTCTATATCAGTCCGTGGTACCTGAAAGACACTACTCACGTTATCGACAATGATTCCGACATTATTTTTCTTTGCGGCCCCGGGTACAAAGACGATAATTTTCTGGTCCTTTCTAATCTCCTTATTATCTACATCAAGAAGTTTGTTTAAGTTGATGATGTAGGTGATCTCACCGCGAAGGTTGAGCACGCCGGATATAAATTCCGGCGCGCGCGGGATGGGCGTGATTGGCATCATCACAACAATTTCCCGGACAAGCTGGATGTCAAGGGCATACCGTTTACCGCCAAGGGTGAATTCTACTACTTCAATGAGTTCTTCAATTCCTGTCCCCCCGCTCACCTGTGGTGATTTTTCTGTTTCTGTCATCTGTCACCCCCGATAAGAAAATCATGAGTAATTGCTGTTCTCCTATTCATACTGTGAACCACTGTTTATGCCCCCCGGTACATTTCTTCGGGTACGGTAATTTCAAACCGGGCACCACTGCCTGCAGTCCCCGTCTCTTTGATGGTGAGCCCGGTAATGGAGAGCACTTCTCGTGAGAAGAAGAGCCCGTAGTTGATTCTTCCGCCACGGCTGTGTTCAAAGATGAGTTCTTTTTCTTCTTTTGCAATCCCTTTTCCGTTATCTTCACAAATGAGTGAAAATGACTTTCCTTTCTTTTTAAAAGAAAAAGTAATAGCGGTGACGTTTCCTCCGTGCTGAACCGAATTTTCCAACAGGTTGAAAAAGACCTTTTCAATCAGGTCGTCGGCAAAAATGTGAGTCTTGTCAAACGTTACTGACAGGGTAATCTTTCCAAGATCCACTCCTTCTGCTGCTGACCTTATGCTGGATCCAATATCCTTCCACTGGGGGGGGCGTATTCCAATGTTCTGGTAGTCACGGGTGAATGTGATCTGGCGCTGTATGGTGTTTGTGATCTCTTTTTCTTTGTCGAGCAGTTCTAAAAGTTTTACATCTTTGGTCTGGCGTTTTGCGATATCGATATAGGCCAGGAGTTTTGTTATGCCGTTTAAGATGTCATGTCGCGTGATGCTGTTGAGAAGGACAATTTGTTTGTTCGCCCTTTTCAGAGTATCTTCTGCACGTTTCTGCTCATGGATATCGGTGATCATGCCCTGGTACCCGTCCGGTGCACCGGCGTGCTCAACCAGTTTTCCTGAAACATGTACCCAGCGTAGCCCTCCGTCTTTTGCAACAAGACGGAATTCAAATGGGCTGACATCTCCGCTCTTACTCTTGTCAAGACCTTTGGTAAACGAGACCAGATCCTCGCTGAGTACAAAGTCAGCCAAAATCCGGCCGAGCAAATCGCCAGGCGAAAATCCACAGATTGGAATAATTGCAGGGGACATATAGGTGATCACGCCATGGTCATTGATAGTGAAGATTACTTCAGTGATATTATCGACCAGCGCCCGGTACTTATCTTCCGATTCCACAAGGGCTTTTTCTATTTTCCTGTACTCGCGTATACGCCGTTCCAGTTCAACATTTGTTTCATTTAAAAGATCGGTGCGCTCCTTAACTTTGCTCTCAAGATCATTCTGGTAGGCTTTGATACCGGTGATGTCGATGAGGATCGTGCCGATACCCCTGCCCCCCTGGTCAAAGACGAGCGGGAGGACTTTTATCCGGAACGAATGGATCTTTCCGTGGATCTCGATCTCTTCTTCAAAGATTTTTTCCTCGCCTTCGAGCGCGGATTTTAGTGTGTTGAGATGTTCTTCGGTAAAATACTGGGCAAGCGACGAGTGGGTGAGCTGCACGCCCATGAGTTGATTGCGTTCGAGCTGGAAATAGGTAAGGAGAGCATCGTTCACCTGCTGGATGAAGAGATCGGCATCGAGGATAAGGATCAAGTCCGTCCAGACACTGAGCATCTGGGAGAGCGGTACCCGCTGGGAGATAGAGAAGAGTTTGGCCGGGCCAAGGGTGCGCATCTCTGCCTGCCCCGACACTACAAGCAGGTTGAGATATTTTGCCGCAGTGCCGCGGTTCATAGAAAGTTTCTGGGAGACATCTTCGATTGTCATCCCCTTGGGGTTACGCTCCAGTTCCTCCCGTATGCGTATAATTTCATTGTCTTTTACCATGCTCTCGTCATGCTCCCACCTTATGAATCCGCACCCTTTCAGGCTTGCGGCGATTGGTAATAGTTATCATATCTGTTCACCTATTTTAATCATTGCTTATCATCGCCATAGCACAGTAGATTTATATAGCATGCTTGACAAAAGATTGTTTCGCCCACATTCTGCCCGTGATTCCGGATATGACAGAAGGTTCAAACCCCTCAATGTGAGGTTTGTGCCACAACAAAGCACGGGGTGCGGGGGGGTACATTGGAGCCCTGCATCCCTGCTCAATAGTGAGAGAATGAGGGAAATCCAGCATATGCATGAAGTAACAATGAGGTTGAAAAATGAGTTTCATTGATGATATGAAAATCGGGAAGAAAATGATCGGGGGATTCCTGATTGTACTGATTATCCTTGTGGCAATTGCAGGACTCGGGTACATGAACGTGCAGGATGCAAAGGCCCGCCAGGATGCACTCTATGAAAAGATGCAGGGCATAGAGAACCTTGCACTGACCAATGCAGCATTGGAAAAGATGCGGGGAGATATCTACCGGTACATTGCAGTTCCCGCAGATCGCCAAGCCACAAGTACTTCACTGGCCGCACAGGTTGGAATTATTAATGACAATATGAAAGAGTTCCGCTCCCGCCCATTATCTGCTGCGGACAAAGCCTCAATAGATAAATTCGATACGGCTTGGGCCACAATGCAGGTAACCTACAAGAAACTCGAGACGGATACTGATAACAAGGATACAAAAGCGGTAGATGTGGGTCTTGCAGCAGGCAGCCCGGCCGTAACAGCCCGTACAGAATGTCTGGGTGCAGTCAAGACGCTCGTTACCAGTTCATTTACTGGTGCCGAGAACCTGAACAAAGCAACCGAGGCAGCTGCTGCTTCAGCATCATTGATAATGATAATAGCAACCATTGTTGCCATTGTCGCAGGCATAGGCATTGCGCTGTACCTTTCAAAGAGCATCACCGGACCGATTGATAAGGTAAAATTCAATATCACCGAAATTCACCAGGGTCATCTCGGCAACCGGTTGAAACTGAACCGCAAGGACGAGATCGGTGAGATGGCTGAATCCCTGGACACGTTCAGCGGTGATCTTCAGAAATACGTGATCGGTACAATGAAAATGATCGCAGAAGGAGATCTTTCGCGGGATCTGAAAGCACGGGATGACAAGGATGAGATTGTACCAGCGCTCGTGACCATCACTACCACACTCCGTACATTGGTAGCGGATATGAACACCCTCTCGAAGGCAGCGGTTGAGGGCAAACTCGACACCCGTGCGGATGCTTCCAAACACAAGGGCGATTACAAGAAAATCGTCGATGGCGTCAATGGTACGCTCGATGCCGTGATTGGACCACTCAACGTAGCAGCGGAATATGTTGACCGGATCTCCAAAGGTGACATCCCGAAGAAGATCACCGATAACTACAACGGTGACTTCAACGAGATCAGGAATAACCTCAACAACTGTATCGACAACATCAACGCTCTCACTGCGGACGCAAACCAGCTCGCCAAAGGCGCAGATGAAGGTAAACTCAAAAACCGTTCCGATGCGACTAAGCACATGGGCGACTACCGGAAGATCATGGAAGGCGTTAACGCAACGCTCGATGCGATCATCGGTCCGCTGAATATGTCAGCGGAGTATATGGACCGGATTTCCAAAGGTGATATGCCGAAGAAGATCACAGATTCCTATAAGGGGGACTTCAACGAGATCAAGAACAACCTCAACAACTGCGTCGATAACATCAACGCTATTATTGCTGATGTGAATATGCTCACAAAGACAATAGTTGACGGCAAGCTCGCAATAAGGGCGGATGCCACCAAGCATCAGGGAGACTACAAGAAGATCGTTGTCGGTGTAAATAACTGCCTTGATTCAGTCATCGGACCGCTCAACATGGCCGCAGATTATGTGGACCAGATCAGCAAGGGTAAAATGCCCCCGAAGATCATTGAACAATACAACGGCGACTTCAACGAAATCAAGAACAACCTCAACCAGTGCATCGATGCTATCAACCTCCTTGTCGCAGACGCTAATATGCTGAGCAGGGCAGCGGTTGAAGGCAAGCTAAAGATGCGTGCCGATGCCACCAAGCACCAGGGTGACTACTGGCAGATCATAGCCGGCGTCAACAAGACGCTCGACAACGTCACCATACCGATCAACGAGGCGCTGCGTGTCTCCAAAGGCTATGCAACGCAGGACTTCACCACACGTGTGGATCAGAATCTCAAGATGCCCGGGGAGTGGTTAGCTTTCAAAGAGGCCTTGAACAACATCGGTATCTCAGTCTCGGGCGCAGTGACCAATATTGGCACTCAGGTAACCGACCTTGCGGCAAGCGCCGAAGAGGCCAATGCCAGTGTTGAAGAGGTGACTGCCGGTGCAGGACAGGTAGCAAAGAACACCAG
>JAURZP010000269.1 GCA_030653335.1 Methanoregula sp.
TGATGCGCTGATGGCGTTGTGCGATGCCCTTGAATCGCGCCTGAAAGAGAGGGCGGGAGTGCAGGGGCGGCTGGCGGGGGCGGTGGTTAGGCGGGTGGCTGAGGGATGAGGGTGCGGTATCAGTAGTTAAGGAATACTTAACAACTGTCTCCGATGCCAAAAAACGGACAAAAATTTCAGGTTTCTTCAACCCGTGAGGCCCGGCTCCGGGTGCGGGTGACAGGAGCGGCAACCTGCTGCATCGCCAGCGGGGGCAGTGCAACTTCGTACAAACCGGCCAGCAGTTTTTCGCCAAGGGTTGTTGAAGTATAGTAAGTCTTGTTGGTATCGCCAATATCCGCAAGTTGTTTTACTTTTTTTGCAACAAGACCGCCCGCTACCAGTGATTTGAGTGCTTTGTCGATCGTGTTTGGATTTGCCTTGAACTGTTTTTTCAGCTGGTTGAAATATTTGTCCCCCTCAACGGTAACTGCAATATAGATTGCCCATTTCTGCGGGGTGTCAAGTTCCATGACCGCTTCGCGGATCTCAACCGGAACCCGATCCAGGTAATGCTGTACAGCGTGCTCATCCATGAGTTACTACCACATAACTAGTTACGAATTGGTAACTCATAATCCTTTTGATAAATAATCGTTATCAATAAAAACGGCAGGACGATCATATCGTTTATTGAAGTATATTAGAAGAAACTATCGTCCCAAGTCTTCCGACAGGACGATAGCGAGTATAACACATATCCATTCATTCAAAATCTTATAAAGTTTTTGTAAATTCCTATTGGGGAAAATGGGTATTTCGAATATTTTATGACGTGAATCCTTCTCTACTTCGTCCCATTCATATCCGGCTGAAGGAGCGGGTGGCGGTGCAACCGTGGGCCGGTGATCGCAAGCCGTTTGGCAATTGCTGGTACACGATGTGCCGGAAGTGCCGGAGGGTGAAAGTGAACACTTGGCAACAATCTGACGGCACACCAACACGCAAGAGACCGGACCGGGTTTGGCTGGTGCCGGCATTTTGGGGCTCGGGAAAATTCGCGGAGTGGGGGCTTTTGGGAGAGCGAGCGGTACCGGAAAAGGCTCAGCTACTCCGGAACCGGAAGGCCCGGGCCCCACCCGTCCCCTCCGAAACCCGGGGGCTGGCCGGTCTCCGCGTACCGGCCCAGCCTTGAACCGGTTATCGCATGCCGTTTGACAATTGAGCGGTACTGAAACGGGCACCGGACCGGGCAGGTATCGGAGTATGTACGATCATCGGAAAGGAATTATCTAAAAATTTTGAATACAATATTTTATCGTGATAAAAATAATAACAAGTGATTGGTATGTTCGAAGCGGGATCCATTTCTGGTATAAGTTTGCTTTTTCGATTGTTTGAATTAATTTTAAAAAAAGTGCGAAAAGATTCATTAAGAGAAGAATTGGCATTGAGTCTTGAGATCCCTATAAAAAATGCTGAACATTCATTGGAGAATTTTATTTTTTCGTTGTATCAATATTTTGGAGCAGGGGTGATGGGTAATATTTTTGAACCATCATCTCCCAAAGAGTCAGCACAAAAAATTGTTGATAATATTGAAGTATCCTATTCTGCGTTCACACACGATTTTAAAGAACTTTCAAAATATTTTGATGCTCATATGGAAGTTTTTAAGGAAGTTTTAACTCCAAAAGAAGTTATTGCGTTGGAAGCGTTTGTCAAAGCCTTTGAAGGAGATATTCCGGATTATGAATTTTTAATGAATCATGGAACGATCAAAAGTCTAATTCTAAAAGAAACCCAAAGGAAAAAAACTTTCAGTAAAGAATTGGGCGGGAGATTAAATAAGATGATGAAAAATAATGTGAAATTTAGTTCTTTATCCGGTACGATCAAATCTCCACAAATTGATGCTCAACAATTAATTATCGAAACAATGACAAGAATTGTTTTAGAGAAACAATTTTCACTTGAATGAAATTACCCATTTATTGTAGTTTGGGATAACTATCGAGAAAGGGTTGAGTTACTCCGGTACCAGACGGCCCCACCCGTACCCGCTGAAATCCGGGGGCTAGCCAGTTTCTCGAAGAGGGACTGCCGGAGGCCGGTGATTATAAGCACGGTCTCGATTTTTCAATTACCCAGAATTACAAAGCGGGTGAAATCACCTCATTTCGGAATTACCTCATGAAATACCTTGCAAAAACATTTGTCGAGACCATCCCGAACTGGTCCCCAGAAGAACTAATCTTCAATGCCATTGTATGGAAGAAGGGGTACTGATTTTTCGGCTGTTCACGAGACCTTTCACATATTATGAGAGGTGAAATATCAGAACGACCTAATTATACCTGGCTCCCAACAACCATACATCGACATGACCAAGGAGAAGAGGGAGATATTATTCTCCGACAGAACATTATATAAAATAGATATAATTAAAATTTTCAATTTTAAAAAGATATAATGCCTATGCCATCTCTAATTCCAATTAATAAATTAATAATGTGGGATAATATTGGCAGATAAAGATATAAAATCTAAGATGGGATCACGATATCTTTTAACATTTGGAGCAGTTCCAATTGATATTTCTAAAATTGATTGGGAAGGATCCTCGAAAATTAAAAAGGCAGAATCTTCAATCATGGATGGGGAACCCGTAAATCGTGATTCTGCTGTATTGATCAGCGAAGGTTCTAATATCATTTATCTAGATATAATCGAATCCATCAAAAAATCACCACATGTATCTAACATTCAATGCATACCAAATGAAAATGTTCGTATAGCATCCATCTCTTTTGGGGACGGGGGTAGGATTCTCAGGATTTTTGATCCAATTAGAATTGATTGCAATTTGCCTGAACGCTTACAACCCATTGAAACTGGAATATATCACATTGTTAATCCTAAAGTAAAAATCGATTCTTCCTCTAATTTTACTCTATTATTTAATGGGGTTATATTTGCATATTTTAGACCATTGAGTGATATTGAAGGGATTCCAAGTGGCGCTATTGATGCAAGAAAATTATTGCAAGATATTTTTATACCAAAATTCTCTTTAATTAAAACAGCCCATACACCTTTAAACCAATATTTTATAATTCACATAGAGCCTGATGCAACATTAGATAAAATAATTTCAGTTGAAAATAACGGTCATATAATTAATATTAAGACAAAAAATGGATTACCAGATCCAGATGAATTTATAAATTATATATATAAGATGGGATTGAGTAATTTAGAGAAATATTATTCAATGATGAGTAAAAATATTAAAGTTCAATTATTAGAGTATGAATTCTCTGATCTTTGTGAGACCCTTCTTAAAAAAAGATCCGATGCATTATTACTCAGTTCTTATCACGTTTTTATGCATAGAAGGATTGTATCAGAAATTGAGAAATTAATTCAAGATTTTTTCAAAAAATATTCAAAATGGTCAATTCTCAGTCAAGGAATTAAAAAAGACACTATTAGTATTAAAGATGGGTTCGATATACCGTTAGATACAATTTTCGAAGACCTTCTCAACCCAGTCTCTAATGTGCAATTTCCAATAAAAGAGCATTTAGAAGTTATCGAGTTAGCTCAAAAATATGTATCGGAATATAAACAAGCGCAAGGTATTTGGTTGACAATAATTGTTTCCTTGATAAGTGCTATAATCGGTGCTCTCATTGGAGTATATTTTGCCAAAGGTTGAAATGAATGAAAAAAGAGAGATTAGAAATGTCTGCACGCAATATACTTATCAAGAAAATTTACTTCGGTAGGCATTGAACAAAAAGGTCAACCACGACTGAGGCTTCAATTATTTTATTTTTCTTTTAATTTTCACTTCCAAATTTAGCCCCCCTACCTCTTCCTCCTAACCTTCTGCCGCTTCCCCGGCAATTCATGCCCCACATGCATCTTCGTCGCCTCTGACTGCACATGCTTCGGCTTCTCCGCAGACTGGTGAGACTGATACTTTCCCCTCGGGGACTGCTGGTGCTCCCGCTTCTCCGGCTCCCTCAACCGCTCCCCGGGTTTCCCGCCGCCCGGCCCCCTCTTCTTCTCCGGCCGCTTGTCCTTGTGCACATCCTCGCACTCCAGCTCCCCGATGATATCGAGCGGCTCGGTGTTGCACTTTGTCAGCCGGATGATCTCGAGCAGCCGCTCCATGCCGATGAAATGCTCCGCCATCACTCTCGCGAGCGGCGTCATCACGAGCCTTGTGCCGTGCTTCTCGACTAACTTGTGGGTGATGAGGTCCGGCAGCACGGGCTCCATGCTCCCCACCATCATGCTGTTGATGCGGTTGAGGTCCGCCTCTTCGCCATTGCAGGCGATCGCGTTCGCCACGTACTCCTCCGAGCTCGCCTCGAACTCGTGGACCGGCGCAACCTCCTCCATCTCGCCCTTGAGCAGCTTAATCGCGATCTCCTCTTCGGTGCCGGGGTTCTCCCGCGAGTAACTGCCACCGGGTTCTGCTAAAATCACCACACGGCCGAGATCGTGGAAGTCGGGCCGTCCCGCCCGGCCTCCCATCTGGTTGAACTCCTGCACCGAGAGCCAGTCGCGGCCCATCGCGAGCGCATCAAAGATCACCTGCGAGGCGGGGAAGTCCACCCCGGCCCCGAGCGCTGCGGTCGTGACAACCGCCATGAGTTTGCCGGTTAAGAACTTCGTCTCCACATCCCGGCGTTCAACTGCGCTTAAGCCCGCATGGTACGCGGCCGCCCTAATCCCGAGCGCATCGGCGATCGTGTGGCACCGGGCCCGGGCGTTTGTGAAGATGATCGTCTGGCCACGGAAGCCTTTCGATGACGTGCGCTTGTACTCCTCGGTCGTCATCTGCTTGATCATCGGGATCTTCATCTTGCGCTCGACAAAGAGGAGGTAGCGTTCCAGCCCCACCGGGCGGTCGGCATACACAACGAGCGTGCAGTTCAGTTTTTTGGCAAGGATCTTCGGAGAGCCGATCGTTGCGGAGAGATACAGGAACTGGGCCTGCGGGGCGAGATACTTGAGCCGTGCGATCATCCCGTCGAGGCGGTGGCCCCGGTCCGCATCTTCGAGCATCTGCACTTCATCGATCACCACGGTGCCGATGTTCGCCATCTTCTGGCCGCAGCGGATCATGTTGTCCACGCCTTCGTACGTGCCGACAATGATCGGCGCCCGTGGATCCCGGTCCCCGACCTTCCGGGTCTCGGGAAGATTGAGACGGCTCGTGCCGGTGAGAAGACCGGTCTTTGCAAACTTCGCGTAGCGGTCCGTGAACCGCTCGTACTTCTGGTTCGCCAACGCCACGAGCGGGACCAAAAAGAGCGTCCGGCCCCGGCCTTCCATATAGTTCTTGATCCCCGCCATCTCGCCGATGAATGTCTTGCCGCTCGCCGTTGCCGCCACCACAAGCAGGTCTTGTCCGCGCAGCAGGCCGGCCTCAACCGCAAGGTGCTGCGCCGGCATGAGCTGCGTAACCCCGCTCGCTTCTACAAACTGGCGGGGCAGGGGCAGTTCATTGATCGACGCAGTCGTCATCACCGGGTGGGCTTCGAGCTTGTCGAAGATCGCCGACTCCATAGTGATCTTATCCGGGGACAGGGTGGCTAACACCCGGTCAAGATTGCGGTACTGGGCGAGCAGTTTTTCGAGATGGACAATCCCGTCCCGGCCCAGCCGGCCGATATGGGAGACCTCGCGGCGCAGCTCCTTTCGACCACAGTCAAGACAGATCTTCTCGTTCTTGCCAAACGTGATCGTATTCTCTTCATTGATCGGCGTATACCGCTCGTCCATTAAGCACATGCGGCAGAGATTTACGGTCCCGGGCTTGACCTGGAACGCTTCTAAGAACTCCTCAAAGAGATGGTCCTTTTTTACCATCCGCACATCGGACTCGCGGAGCTGCGC